>CBIHMD010000445.1:0-3244 GCA_966210655.1 uncultured Thalassospira sp. | reverse complement strand
TCTAAAACAACAATCAGCCGATCAGGGGATTTGACCGCGTGACGAATGATAACCGACCACCACATCACACCGAAACCGGATTTGAAAACCGCTATCCCCTGCCCGATCTGGTCAAACGATCTTTCTGGCGTTTTATGAAACGGCGTTATTTCGGTGCTGAAAACTGGCCGAAAGCCAAACATCAGCGCGGCAAAATCCCGACCGAGACGCCAAATCTGGATGCCATCCACAATCCGGACCCGGCACGCCTGCAAGTTACCTGGATCGGCCATGCGACGGTACTGGTGCAATATGGCGGGCTCAATATCCTGACCGATCCGGTCTTTGCCAAACGGGCATCGCCGTTCCGCCATTTTGGCCCGGTGCGCTACAGCCAGCCGGGATTGCAGATTGATCAACTGCCCAAGCTTGATCTGGTATTGCTGTCGCATAATCATTACGACCATTTCGATGTGGAAAGCCTTGGAAAGATTGGCAATGCGCCGCGCTATATTCTGCCGCTGAAAAACGGCCCCCTTCTGGAAAAGGCCGGAGTTTCCCCCGACCAGTATGACGAGCTTGACTGGGACCAGAGCCTTTCGCATGGGGACGTGAAAATCACCCACGTGCCCAGCAATCACTGGTCAGCACGCACCACCAAGGACCGCAAGGAAATGCTGTGGGGCGGGTACATCCTTGAATTCGCCGATGGCTATCGTTTCTATTTCGTCGGTGATACCGGCTGGAACGAACGGCTGTTTGCCGAAATGGGGGAACAATATGGCGGGATCGATTTTGGCCTGATCCCGATCGGGGCCTATGAACCCAGCGATTTCATGCGCCATGCCCATACCAACCCCGAAGAAGCCGTTCAGATCATGCAGGTGATGGGCGTCAAACAGGCGCTTGCCATTCATTGGGGTACGTTCGTCCTGACCGCCGAACCGGTTGACGAACCGCCATTGCGGCTGGCATCGGCGCGCAGGGATGCCAGCATTGCCTACGATGATTTCATTGCAGCCCCCGTGGGGGCAACACGCTTCGTTCCCGGCAAAATCAGCCATCCGATAAACGCGGATAACGAAACGGAAGCTGCCCAGTAAAAAGGTAAAGACCGGCAACGTGCAGATCGTTGCCGGTCTTCATTAGCTGCAAAGCGCGATCACATTTCCGGCGAAGGAAATTGATTAGTGGCTATGCTCGCCCCCCGCCGTAAAGGACAGGGTCGCGAAATGCTGGATCAGGTCCGCATCCGCATTGTTTTCAAGCGGAACGGAATATTTGATCGCAATAACGTTCAGCCCGTCATTGCGCACGGTAATGTCGGCAACGCCATCCTGATCGGTTTCACCAATCAGGGTTTCGGCAAGATTGACGTAATCGGGAATGATCGCAACACCCGGCAGGGGCTTGCCATCGTAAAGGACCCGAACCTTGAAATCGTCGCCCGCTTCAAGTTCGGTCGGGTTGGACAGCGGTACGATCTGCAATGCCTGCGCTGGCAAGGCCGGGATATCGCCATGGATATGCAGCAGTGACACCGAATGCTTCAGATAATGGCCCGCCTGCTTTGCACCCTCGACGGCTGATTTGGGCTGATTGACCCATTTGCCGTCCGGTCCCTCGGTATAAAAACCGTTATCGAAATCAATCAGGACAATGGCGGTATCCTCCCCCGGCACGATCATGGCGTGAGTATCACGCGCCTCCACCTTGCCTTCGATGGCTTCGCCGTCTTCATTCAGAACCGTGACCAATTTGATTTTGGCCGGATCATAGTCATTATCCTCGGCCCCATGGCCATAGATAATTCCATATTCATCCCAGCGCTGGGCAACCCAGACGCCATGCGCATTGGCGATTTGTGCCGCACCGAAAAGAGCCAGACCAACACCGACGACCGATGCAAATTTCATCATGAACCTCAAATTAAATGATACGTTATAACATAACATTTAATTGCATGAGAAATACCCTGCGTCAAGACCGTTTGAAAACGATCCCGACGCCAGATGATTCCCTATGCAGACAAGATCAAACCCGCGTGCGCGGTTTGCGAATGGTGCCATCCTCAAACCGTGAAAGCTCCATCCCGGCAAGGGTGATGGATGGCTGCCCGGTTGTGATCCAGTCCGCCAGCACCTTGCCGACCACCGGCCCCATGGCAAATCCGTGGCCTGAAAAACCGGTGGCGACGAAGAAATGCCTTGGATTGTCGAACTGATCGATCACCGGCACTGCATCGGGGGTGACGTCGATATCACCGGCCCACTTATCGACAACACCCACCTGTTTGATTTGCGGGAAGACCTTTTGCAGGTTGGCCATCGCGTTCTTCACACGAACTTCGTATGGCTGTGCCTGATTTTCCCGGCGGCCGATCAATGGCTGCTTTGATGCTGCCGAACCCGGCAGACGGTCAACAAGGTCATCAAGGAACCGCTTGTTCAGGTGGAATTTGAAAGTCGCCCAGTTGGCAAACAGGCCCGGCCCGAAATCGCGGGCATATTTGAACCGGCCCCATGTCAAATCCAGATCGGTCATGAACTCGTCAGCGATATTCATCGAACCATCGGCGCGCTGGCGAAACGCAAGACCCGAAGCCAGCGTCCCGGCAGCCGAAATATCCGGCACCGGAGTTGTACGGATCACCGTACCGCGCGTGGTTTGCTGCGGCAGACGGCGTCCGAATTTGGCGACAAATTTATGCGTCGCCGCACCAGCAGCACAGATGACATATTTGCATTTGACCTCGCCACGTTCAGAAATCACCGAACTGATTGCACCGCCACTTGTTTCAATGCCAATGGCACCGCATCCTTCGGCAATAATGGCACCAAGTTCAGCAGCACGTTTTGCAATGGCAGGGGCAGCCTTTTTCGGCTCCGCCTGCCCGTCAGAAGGTGTGTAAATTCCACCAACGCCGGGGCGCGTGATGCCCGGTGCGATCCGGGCCACACCCTTGGGATCAAGCACCTGCGTTTCGATATCAAATCCTTTGGCGTCTTCGATCCATTGTTCAAATTCTGCCATCTCCGCATCGTCGCGGGCAACAAACATGACCCCGCCCTGCCGCCATTCCAGATCAGCGTCCAGTTCCTTTTCAAGGCCCTGCCAGATACGGTTGCATTCGATCATCAGGGGCAATTCAACCGGATCGCGGCCCTGCTGGCGAACAAAACCCCATGCCCGCCCGGACTGATGCGAGGCGATGGTATCCTTTTCCAGAAGGACAACCTTCATGCCCGCCTTGGCAAGATAATAG
>CBIHMD010000444.1:0-3246 GCA_966210655.1 uncultured Thalassospira sp. | reverse complement strand
GTCCGAGCTGATCAATAAGGTTCAGCAGCATTGTATTTCCTGATCCGGGTGCTTTTGAAATCCGGGATGAAAAAATGCCACCCGCCCCGGGAGGGATATGAGGAAGGTGGCAAGTTCGGCAATCAATAGATCAGATTTTTGGTGTTTTTGGTACGCGGATGACCATGAAGTAGAAAAAGACCACCGTCAGGGCGAGGAAGAAAAGACTGTCCGGACTGGTCAGGAATGTTAGGGGATTTCCGTCGTTTAACGACAATGCCCGTCTCAGATACTGTTCAAGATCCGGCCCCAGAATAAAGCCCAACAGCAAGGTGACGGTGGGATAATTCTGTTTGCGCAGGAAAAATGCCAGAATCCCGAAAACAAGTGCCAGCATCATCTGGAACGGGGAATAGGTCGCAACGTAGCTTCCAACCAAAGCAACGACTGCAATGCAAGAATAAAGCAGTGCCTTGCGGATCGACACGATTTTAACGAAATAGGGACCCAGCAAATACAGCGTCAGTGGAATAAGTATCAATGCACTGATCAGAAGGGACGCAAACATCGGTGCAATAAGGTCGAGTTGTGTATCCAGAAGCCGTGGCCCAGGCTGAAGGCCGTTGATAATCAACACACCCAGCACGATTGCCGTTGTCGGATCACCCGGAATACCGAACATCAACATCGGCACAAACGCCCCGCCGCACATGGAATTGTTCGCGGTTTCAGCCGCGGCAATGCCTTCGCGCGAACCTTTGCCATATTCACCGGGTTTTTTGGATTTGCGCATGGCTTCGGCATAGGAGACAAAGGCCGCCATTGATCCACCGGCACCCGGAAGGACGCCGATAAAGTATCCGATCAATGCGCTTTTCAGATATGTAAAAAACCCGATTTCGCGGATTTCGTGCCAGCTTGGCAGGAAGTCCCTGCGGCGGATTGGTGCCAGATTTCTGGTGTTGGCGTCAATTGTCAATGGATCGCGACTTTGCTGCGCCTGATACAGGATCTCGCTTATGGCAAAAGTCCCGATGATCAGCGGCATCATGTCGATACCTTCGACCAGTGTTTCCGTGCCAAAGTTAAATCGAGCAATCGGCTGCATGACATCAATACCGATCGTGGCAATCATAATGCCCAACAAGGTGGCAACCGTGCCTTTGGCAATCGCATCGCGCTGTGAAATCACAATCACAACCAAGGCAAACAGAATAAGCGAAAACTTGCCTGGGGTCTGGATCAGAAGCGAAACCTTTGCGGCGACCGGTGTCAGTGCGATTAAAAGCAACGCACCGACAACACCGCCGATCATTGATCCAAGGGCGGCATGACCAAGCGCGTTTGCACCTTGGCCTTTTTTCATCAATGCATAACCCTCGATCGAGGTCATCATCGATGATGGTGCGCCGGGTATGTTGATCGTCGTTGCTGTGATTGAGCCTGCATACATGCCCGACATGAAGATGGAAGCGCACATGACAAGGGCGGGAACGACATCAAGGCTATAGGTGATCGGCAATAGGAGGGCAATGGCAAGAACCGATGTCAGACCGGGTACGGCACCAAAGAACGTCCCGATCAAAAAGCCGATGATCATATAGGCCAATACTTCGGGCGAGGCAAGGGCGCTAAATCCACCCAGAATTTCCAGAATGAAATTCATGGCAACAGGCCCTCCAGCATGGGCAATCGTACCTGGAAAATCACGGCAAACAAAACATAGAACACCGCAGTGATGATTGCTGAATATGCGATAAGGCGGATTTGGCCGGTATTCTCAAGCTTGAAGAAAAACAGCAACGCATAAACTTAAAAAAATGTCGAGAGCGGATAGCCCAGCGTCTTGAAAACCGCGATATAGATCGCGGTGGCAAGGACGATTTTGATGGCGGCAGCAAGGGATGGTTTGTCTTCTGCGGTGGCTTCGTTGGCAGTTGTGTCATCGGATGGGGCTGGTGCGCGCAGGATGTCGCGAAAAACAAATCCAAGTGCCACATACATCAGGATCGATGCAAGAACCGGAACGAACGACGGACCGACAAGTCCCTCATCGAATTGCGGGGTGATTTGTAGTGCTGTCGCAAGATAGACGGTCGTGACGATCAGAAGGAAAAGAGGCAGAACGAGGTTGCCTTTTTTCGCAACAAAACAGGAAGATGACATTCAGGTGATCTCCGTTCCGGCGGTGGACGACCAAAACCGACCGGGTGGCATCTGTTGTTGGATGCCACCCGGCCCGTATTTGGGGGTTACTTCTTGATAACGCCTTGGTCGACGAGTGCCTGCATCTGATCAAACAGGGTTTTCTGTGTTTCCTCGGCCCATGCGGTTACTTCGTCTGTACCCAACCAGTTCGGTGAAACGCCAACTTTTGAAACCCATTCCTGAAACTCGTCACTTTCAAGGGCGGCCTTGTAGTTCGCTTCGACCTTTGCAACGACGTCATCTGGCGTATCGGCCGGTGCAGCCAGAACAATGAAGCTACCGATCTGAAGATCGACACCCTCTTCCTTGGCAGTTGGCACATCCGGGAAGGTCGGGTTGCGGTTGTCCGAGAATTCAACAAGCCCGCGAACATCGCCACCTTCGATCAAGGCCGAAAAATCACCCATGCTGGTGGCGACAACGTCGACTTCATCAGACAGAATGGCTTCTTTCTGGGGGGCGGCACCACCCGGATAGGCGATCAGTTTGAATTCTGTACCGGTCAGCTGCTGGAATTGCAGCATCGCCAGATGCAGCCGTGACCCCGTATTCTGGATGCCGATCTTGATCTGCCCCGGATTTTCCTTTGCTGCGGCAACAAGATCGTCAACGGATTTATAGGGCGAATCAGCATCGACGATGATCGCATCAGGTTCGCTGGTGACGCGCGCAATCAGCTTCAGCTTATCTAGTTTGTAGGTCGGCAGAAGTCCCTGCCAGGGAACGGTGACGACGCTGTCATAGGTCAGCGCACCAAGGGTATAGCCGTCCGGGCGCGCTTTCATGACCTGCATGATGCCGGTTGCGCTGATGCCGCCTTCGATATTTTCGGCATAGATTGATTGACCGATATCCTTCTCGGCAATTGTGCCAAGCTTTCGCACAATACCATCAGTTCCCCCACCGGCACCCCATGGGATGATCATCCGGATATCCTTGGTGGGGTAATCTGCGGCGAATGACTGGCTTGTAAAGCCGATAGTCAGGGCAAGAGTCGCACCGGCGACTTTAAGAAATGATTTCATTTGTTTCCTCCTTGATCGTTTGCTGCCCTAAGGC
>CBIHMD010000443.1:0-3250 GCA_966210655.1 uncultured Thalassospira sp. | reverse complement strand
CAATGGCAAAGCCGATACTTGGCCCAAGCTGATGACGCACAAAAATGCCAATCACCAGCAGGATCGCGCCAACGCTGATCCAGACACGGTCAAGGGATTTGCCCGATCTGGCGACACGGCGCAGTGTCAGTGCAATTTCAGTCATATCTATATCCCTAGAATAATAGTTATGTTGACCCAAAAAAAGAGGCGACTAGACCGCGTCCTCTTTTTCTTCGGCTTCCACACCGATGCAACATTCCGCAACCAGCGCATCAAGCACGTCGCGAATCGCCACGACATCCGCATGATTGACCGTTTCGCGCCCGTGGCGTTCCTGCCAGACCAGACCGGCCTGCACCAGCGCACCAAGATGATGTGCCAATGTCGATGCCGGCAATCCGGTATGTCGGCCAATCTCGCCTATGTTCAGGCCCGTCGCACCAACCCGCACCAGCAGGCGGAAAATCCGCAGTCGGGCAGAATGACCAAGGGCGGCAAACGCCGTTGCAATATTGTCGGTGTCTCTCATGGGGAAAATGATATAACTATAAAACTAGTTTTGTCATCTTTTTTCTGAATTCCTGATCGGCGAACCGGATGTCGCAAACTTGTCATTTGACTTCGACACAATATGTCGATATTTCCCGACATATGGAAATAAATACAGCAATCAGCGCCCTTGGCGCACTGGCACAGGAACATCGTCTGGCAGCATTCAGGCTTCTGGTGCGCGTGGGCGAAGACGGCATGGCAGCAGGTGATCTCGCGCGCAGTCTTGCGGTCCCGCACAACACCATGTCGACCCATCTGTCGGTTCTAAGCCAGGCCGGACTGATCACGTCGCAACGCAATGGCCGGTCGATCATCTACCGGATCGTCCCAGATGTGATGCGCGATCTTCTGGGCTTTCTTGCCGATGATTGCTGTCAGGGCCGCCCGGAACTGTGCGGTATCACGGTTCCCGGCAAAACATCGACCTCGACCTGTTGCTGAAACGCCAAACCGGCATAACCGGACGGAGACATCATTATGGCTGGCGGTACCTATAATATCCTCTTCCTGTGTCAGGGAAATTCGGCGCGTTCCATCATGGCCGAGGCCATCCTGAACCGCGAAGGCGCGGACCATTTCCATGGCTTTAGCGCCGGGGCGCATCCCCGCGGCCATCTGCACCCCTATACGATCGACCTTCTTGAAAGCCTCGGCCATGATCCGTCGGTCTTTTCATCCAAACCGATGGAAGTCTATTCCGGGCAGGACGCGATCAAATTTGATTTCGTCTTCACGGTCTGCGACCAGACGGCAAAGGAAAGCTGCCCGATTTTCCCCGGCTCGCCGATGACAGCCCATTGGGGCGTACCCGACCCGGCAGGCGCCACCGGTACCGAGGCCGAAATCCGCCTCGCCTTTGCCGATGCCTATCGCATGCTGCGCAACCGGATTTCGATTTTCACAAGCCTGCCTTTTGCGTCCCTTGACCGGATGTCGTTGAAACGCAAACTCGACGATATCGGCAAAACCGGACTGCCAGAAAGCGAAAGTGCCTGAAGATGACGACCGAAGCCGACACCGCCCCGATGGGAATTTTTGAACGCTATCTGACGATCTGGGTTGCCGCCAGCATCATCGTCGGCATCGGTCTTGGCGAACTGTTCCCCTATATCTTTCAGATGATCGGCGGCCTGACGGCTTATGAAATCAATCTGCCGGTCACGGTTCTGATCTGGCTTATGATCGTGCCGATGCTGATGAAGGTCGATTTTCATGCCCTGCACGAAGTCGGCCGCCAATGGCGCGGCATCGGTGTGACGCTCGGCGTCAACTGGCTGATCAAGCCATTTACCATGGCGGCCCTTGGCTGGCTGTTTATCGGCATCGTTTTTCGCCCGTTCCTGCCCGAAACCGAGATCGAAAGCTATATCGCCGGGCTGATCCTGCTGGGAGCGGCCCCCTGCACCGCGATGGTCTTTGTCTGGTCGCATCTGACACGCGGCGATGCGAATTTCACGCTAAGCCAGGTCGCGCTTAACGATACGGTGATGATTTTCGCCTTTGCGCCGATTGTCGCTTTGCTGCTGGGTATTTCCGCGATTACCGTGCCGTGGGAAACCCTGACGATTTCGGTCATTGCCTTTATCGTCATTCCGTTGATCGCCGGTCAGGCGATCCGCAACCGCGTTTTGCAGGGCGGCACTGATCGGCTGAAACGGTTCGAGGCCAAGCTGGCCCCGGTTTCGATGGCGGCCCTTCTGGCGACGCTGGTATTGCTGTTTGCCTTTCAGGGCAAACAGATCATCGCCCAGCCGCTGATCATTGCCATGCTGGCCGTGCCGATTATTCTGCAAACCTATTTCATTGCCGCCATTGCCTATGGCGCGAACAAGTTTCTGGGCGTTGAACATCGCATTGCTGCCCCGTCAGCGATGATCGGGGCATCGAATTTCTTTGAACTGGCGGTCGCCACCGCGATTGGCCTGTTTGGTTTTTCATCGGGTGCGGCCCTTGCCACCGTTGTCGGCGTTCTGGTCGAAGTCCCTGTCATGCTCTCACTGGTGGCGATTGCCAACCGGTCGCGCCACTGGTTTCCGGCCTCTGATATCACCCGCATCCCGGAGACCTCGAAATGAGCAGCAAAATCCGTATCGGCATCAACGGCTTTGGCCGCATGGGCCGCCTTGCCCTGCGCGCGGGCTGGGGCCATCCCGACCTTGAATTTGTCCATATCAACGAAATCAGCGGCGGGGCAAAAACCGCCGCCCACCTGCTGGAATTCGATTCCGTACACGGGCGCTGGGATCATCCGGTGACCTGTATTGATGATGCTGCGGTCGTCATTGATGACCAAACCTCCCTGACCTTTTCCGAAAATGCCACACCGGGCGATACCGACTGGGTCGGGCTGGGCTGCGACATCGTTCTGGAATGCACCGGCAAATTCAAAACCCCGGAAACGCTTCAGCCCTATTTCGATCAGGGTGTGAAAAAGGTCATCGTCGCCGCCCCGGTCAAGGAAGGCGCGCTTAACATCGTTTATGGCGTGAATGACGATCTTTATGATCCGGCAGTCCATCACCTGCTGACTGCGGCAAGCTGCACGACAAACTGCCTTGCCCCGGTGGTCAGGGTCATCCACGAAAAACTCGGCATCGTGCATGGGTCGATTACCACCATCCATGATGTGACCAACACGCAAACCATCGTTGACCTGCCGCACAAGGATCTGCGTCGCGCCCGGTCCAGCCTGCAATCGCTGATCCCCACCAGCACC
>CBIHMD010000442.1:0-3251 GCA_966210655.1 uncultured Thalassospira sp. | reverse complement strand
ACCTGCGACCCAATGATTAACAGTCATTTGCTCTACCAACTGAGCTATGCCGGATTAGTGGAGGCGCGAGCCGGAATCGAACCGGCGTGCAAGGATTTGCAGTCCTCTGCGTAACCACTCCGCCATCGCGCCTTAGCGTTGGCTGGCCGGTGTATAGCCCTATCGAACACAGGCCGTCAAGCACCCAATTTTACATTTTTAAGCAGAATGCAGACCCGGGGATCGTCAATAAACAATTTGCGCCCGGGTAAATCCATTCTGGATATGTTTTCAGCATGTTTTAGCGAATAATTGCTCCGATCTTATTGATCCGTTGTTGTCAGTTGCCCATGTGCTGACTATAAACAGGGCAACATCTGTGACGTGGTTTTGGGGACAAAGACCGGTTGCAGGCTTTTTCTCGCGAGAATTTTCAGGTCAGATAAACATGGATTACCAAATCGCGCGCCGTAACATGGTGGAAAATCAGGTTCGGACCAACAAGGTCACCGATCCCTTGGTCATCGCTGCGATGGAGGAGGTTCCGCGCGAACTGTTCCTGCCGGAAGGCAAACGCGGCATTGCCTATGTCGATGAAGATATTCCTGTCGGAAATGGCCGATATGCGATGGAGCCGATGGTGATTGCGCGCCTGATGCAGTCTGCCGAGATCGTGCGCAGCGACGTCGCCCTGGTGATTGGTGCCGGTTATGGCTATACGGGTGCCGTTCTGTCGCGCGTTGCCGAAACCGTGGTTGCGGTCGAAAGCGACAAGGAAATGGCGTCCATTTCCGAAAAGACGTTCCAGACCCACAGCTATGACAATGTCATTGTGGTCGAAGGCGATCTGGCCGAAGGTTATGCCAAGCAGTCACCTTATAACGTAATAGTCTTTGACGGTGCGGTTGCCGAAGTCCCGGCCAATATTCTTGGTCAGTTGTCTGAAGGCGGTCGTTTACTGGTCGTGGTGCGTGCACCGGGCAAGGTTGGTGTTGCGCGTCTTTATGAACGCGAAAACGGTGTTGTCGGACATCGTGATCTGTTCGATGCGAACATTCCCTATCTTCCCGGGTTCGAGCCGGCGGAAAGCTTCGTCTTCTGATATAACTTTAGTTTTGCCCGGGAAATCTCCGGGCAAATTTTTTTTAAAACCGGCCCAACACCCCGATCAGGAAACCAAAGCAGGCAAATGGTGCGCGATATCCGATGCAGTGAACTGGCATCCAGTCTTGTTGGAACCAATCCGCTTGTACTTGTTGATGTACGAGAAGATTGGGAAATAGAGATTTGCGCAATCAAGGGCGCGATCCATATACCTCTTGGTAAACTGGCCGACCGGGCAGGGGAACTTGCCCCGGAAAAACCGGTTGCACTTCTTTGCCATCATGGCGTTCGCAGTCGCCATGCCGCGATGCTGCTTGAGGATCGTGGATTTAAAGATGTTTTTAATGTTGCTGGCGGTATAGATGTCTGGGCGTTGGAAATCGACCCGGATATGACACGTTACGATTGATGATTTGACGGTAGGAAAAGACGGCAATTTTATTTTTTCTCAAACAACTGCCTCTTTTCTTGGAAAATTTTCGTTCCGTCGTTACCATATGCGAAACTGCGCCGGGGTCGGGACTTGGTGTAGGATCTTACAAGGGTAGATAAATGTTGAAACGGTTCTTGCTGACCTGCAGTATTCTGGCCACTGGTGGCATCGCTGCCAATGGGGCTTCTGCAGAGAGCCTTGAAGAAGCTTTGATCAAGGCATATCAGAGCAACCCGACGCTGGAGTCCGGTCGTGCGTCACTCCGCGCAACGGATGAAGAAGTCTCGCAGGCGCTGTCAAACTGGCGCCCGAACGTTTCGCTTTCGGGCGAAGCGGGCTTTCGGGAATACAATACCGATGTAGATGGTACCGAAACGGATGACAGCCTGACGCCCTATACCGTCGGTGCGGAAGTTGTCCAGCCGCTCTATCGTGGCGGCCGTACCATAGCCGAAACCGAACGTGCAGAATCACGTATCCGGGCGGCGCGTGCATCACTGCGTTCATCCGAACAGGATGTGCTGCTGCAGGTGGCAACCGCATACTTCAACGTTCTGCGTGACACCGCTGTTGTCGAACTGAACCAGAACAACGTTCGCGTTCTGGAACGTCAGCTTGAAGCAACGCGTGACCGTTTCTCGGTTGGTGAAGTAACCCGTACCGACGTTTCGCAGGCCGAAGCCCGTCTTGCAGGTTCCAAGGCCGATCTGATTTCGGCTCAGGGCAACCTTGCCAATACCCGTGCGCAGTACGAGCGTCTGGTAGGCAATAAACCTGACAATCTTGAAATCCCGAATCCGCTGGCTGGTTTGCCGACCAGTGTTACGGATGTTCTGAGCATCGCTCAGGAACAGCATCCGGACGTGGTTCAGGCCCAGTACACCGAAGACGCAGCGAAATCCGATATTCGTCTGAGCGAAGGTTCGCTTTATCCGGAAGTCAATCTGAGCGCCGGTGTCCAGCGTGCTTACGAATCCTCGCAGGATGACCTGACCGCTGACAGTGCTGAAGTCCTCGCACAGGTCACTGTGCCGCTTTATCAGCAGGGCGCGGTTTATTCATCGGTCCGTGCAGCTAAACAGACTGCCGGTCAGGCCCGCGTTCAGGTCGATGAAGCACGCCGTGCTGTGATTGAAAACGCTACCAGCTCTTGGGAAACCCTCGTAACGGCACGTGCCAGCATCGAGTCCCAGCAAGCACAGGTTGCTTCGGCTGAAGTCGCCCTTGATGGTGTTCAGCGTGAAGCATCTGTTGGTTCGCGTACCGTTCTTGATGTTCTTGATCAGGAACAGGAATTGCTGCAGGCACGCGTAAACCTTGTTGGTTCGCGCCGTGATGCCGCAGTTGCCGAATTTCAGGTCAAGGCCGCAATGGGTGCCTTGAATGCGCAGGTTCTCGGCCTTCCGGTCGAAATTTATGACACTGAATCCAACTACAATAAAGTCAAGGATCAGTGGTGGGGAACGGACTGACCCTAATGCTGGCAGGGCCTTCGGGCCCTGTTGGACCTTGGGGAGAAGGGGCGGTTCGGTAATGAAATCTAGTGCGGAAGTTAAAAAATGAGTGACGGGCAACAAGAACCTTCAATGGAGGACATCCTCCAGTCCTGGATCGCGGAGAGCACGACGGCGCTGCCTCCGGTGGGTCGATGGGCACTCGTCCTTGCCTCGACGCCGCGGAACGCATACGTCTTGGGAGCCGAAGGGCTGCTGACCTTCGGTCGGGAGGGTCACGA
>CBIHMD010000441.1:0-3254 GCA_966210655.1 uncultured Thalassospira sp. | reverse complement strand
TTCCACCGCAATCTGCACTTCGCGGCGCGACATTGCCACCACGCGGCTGGACCGCACCACCGGAAGACCAACCAGCCGTTCCTCGATCTTCGCCCAATCATCAAGTCCGGTGATCGGGATGAACACCATCAATTGCCCGCCCGTACCGTAATTGATCAGATTGGCCCGTTTCCAGGTTTCGGATAACTGGTCCTGAACGCTTTTGGCGGCCCGCACCAGCGTCTCGTTCAGGCTTTCGCCTTCCTGAGTCGTTTCGGTCACGCCAAAGACCTGCGGTGCACCACCCGCGTCATAGCGCGTGACCGTGACATCGACGGTTTCCGCACCGGTTTCACCACGCACATCGGCACTGGCCACCACCGCGACATTCGCCCCATAGCGGCGTGCAAGCTCGTTCAAACGCTCGACCGCACCATTTTCCGCCTGCTCGGCCGAAACGGTGCCGATATCCTGCAAATCGCCAATCGGTGCCTTGACCGGCACCAGACCACCCGATGCGAAATTGCGGCTCCAAATATCGCGCCACGGGTTTGGATCATCCCACAGGCTGGTATAACCGCCCGAATGATAGACCGGCACAACGATCACCGGCTTGGATTGCAGTTCGGCAAACGGGATATCGCGGAAACGCAGATAGTTGCGCAGTTCGGTTTCCTTGAACCGCACCGTCATGTCCGCGATATAGCGCACCGAAGATGTTTTCTCGTTCGAAACCCCGAAATCGCGCACCATGTTATTGATGTCGGCCTGGCTGGGGCTGCCAATTCCCGCGCGGTCTTCGGGCAATGTCAGGCGCGCGACAACCTCGTCGAAGGCCTTGCGCTGCCCGATGGCAAGGGCCTGATCACGTGCGGCCGCGGCGGTTTCTGCGCTTTCGTCAACATGCACGCCCGATACCGAAAAGATATCCTGTGCAAATACCGGAAAGGATAAGGACGCCGAAAGTCCGGCGATACCCGCCAACAGCCTGAATTTTTTGAGTCTTGTAAGCACGTTTGCCTCTTTGCCCATTTTTTCGATGGTTTGATGATCTTTGTGGCACGAGTGAAGCATTCTGGAAAGAAAACTCTCCCATGCGCACCTGAGCATTGCATATTGCCCGCGTTTGAGTATTTTCGGCCCAGCGGAAATTATCAAGCCCGCGTTTTTTATCAGTATGACGCTTTTTCTGTGGTTATCGATCTGATTAAAGGCGTCACTATGGCGGTATTTCCCGGGCATCTGGTTCATCCGGCCCCGGAACATCGCGCGAATGACAATTTGAAGTCAGGGCGTACTGATGAAAAACGCGGGGTTTCCCGCTTTGTTTTATCCATGCGCTTAAGCCGAGGATCACCCAATGACCGCCTCCAACGGCCTTACCTATAAGGACTCCGGTGTCGATATCGATGCTGGCAATGCCCTTGTCGATGCAATCAAACCGCTGGCCAAAGCAACCAGCAGAACCGGCGTTACCGGTGGTTTGGGGGGATTCGGCGCTTTGTTCGACCTGAAAGCTGCCGGTTATAATGATCCGGTTCTGGTTTCCTGCACCGATGGTGTCGGTACCAAGCTTAAAGTCGCCTTTCTGGCTGACAAACACGACACCGTCGGCATCGACCTTGTCGCCATGAGCGTCAATGACCTTGTGGTTCAGGGCGCGGAACCGCTTCTGTTCCTTGATTATTTTGCCACCGGCAAACTTGCCGTTGAAAAGGCAACCGATGTTGTCGCCGGCATTGCCGAGGGCTGCAAACAGGCAGGATGTGCGTTGATCGGTGGGGAAACCGCCGAAATGCCGGGCATGTATGCGGACGGTGAATATGATCTGGCCGGTTTTGCGGTCGGGGCGGCGGAACGTGGCGAGTTGCTGGACGGTTCCAACGTTGCCGAGGGCGATGTGATCCTTGGTCTGGCATCAAGCGGTGTTCATTCCAACGGTTATTCGCTTGTGCGCAAGGTTGTTGAACTTGCCGGGCTTGATTACGCCGATGATGCTCCGTTTGCACCGGGCAAAAATGTTGGCGAGGCGCTTCTTGAACCGACCAAAATCTATGTCAAAAGCTGCCTTGCGGCGCATAAGGCCGGTCTGGTCAAGGCGCTGGCGCATATTACCGGTGGTGGTCTGACCGAAAACGTCCCGCGCGTTCTGCCGGAAAACCTGACGGCGGTGTTTGACGCCAGCACGTGGGAGTTCCTTCCGATTTTCAAATGGCTGTCCAAACAGGGCGGCATTCCGTCGGTTGAAATGGCGCGTACCTTTAACTGCGGCATTGGCATGTGCGTTGTGGTTCCGGCCGATAAGGCCAATGAGGCCGAAGCATTGCTGCGTGAAAACGGCGAAACCGTCAGCCAGATCGGTGTGATCGGCCCGCGTGCCGGTGATGGCCCGCAGGTCATCATCAAGAACATGGCCGCTGCATGGGAAAAGTAACGCCGCTGAAGCTTGCCGTTCTGGTTTCGGGCGGCGGGTCGAATCTTCAGGCGATCATTGATGCCTGCAAGGCGTCCGATTATCCGGCCGAAATCGTTCTGGTGTTTTCCAACCAGCCTGATGCCGGTGGGCTTGAACGTGCGCGCCGTGCCGGTATCCGGGCCGAAGCCATTTCGCACAAGGGCTTCGAAGGCGGTCGCGAGGCCTATGACAGCACGGTCAGCAGCCTGATTGAAGAATCCGGTGCCGATCTGGTGGTTCTGGCGGGCTACCTGCGTCTGGTCAGCGAGAGCTTTGTGACCTGCTGGCAGGGGCGTCTGATCAATATTCACCCGTCCCTTTTGCCGAGCTTCAAGGGCCTGCATGTTCATCAGGCTGCCCTTGATGCCGGGGTCAAATATTCCGGCTGCACGGTGCATTATGTGGTGCCCGAGGTTGATTCCGGCCCGATCATTGCCCAGGCCGTGGTGCCGGTCCTGCCCGGTGATGATGCGGGTACGCTCGCACAGCGTATCCTTAAACAGGAACACCGCATCTATCCGCAGGTGATCCGCTGGATCGCCGAGGGGCGCGTTTCGACCAATGACGCCGGGATCGTAACGGTCGCCGATGCGAATGCACCCGATTTCGCGCAGATCAATCCGGTGCCTGAACCGAACTGACTGCGCCCGTGGCGGGCGATCCGCAAATGGTTTTAAGGGGTGAACGAAAGTTCGCCCCTTTTTCTTTGGGCGGATATCGACACCTTCAGCAGGAATGCCCGTATCGGCTGTAACAAAACCATCGACTACAAATTATCGTTTACATCTTGCCAAGATATTACTGCGACCCAATAATCAAC
>CBIHMD010000440.1:0-3255 GCA_966210655.1 uncultured Thalassospira sp. | reverse complement strand
GTACCAACAGTCTGGTTAACCGCGTTGGCGGGACCTTCGTGCATGACATGATGGAAGCAACCGGGCTTTCGGCGGTGGACGTTTCGCGTGGTTATCTGATTACCCGTGCGGTGTTTGGTCTGCGAAAACTGTGGTCGGGTATCGAGGCACTCGACAACAAGGTCGATGCCAAGGTCCAGATCGCGATGTTCTCCTACATCAACCGCATGGTCGAAGATGTGACCCTGTGGTTCCTGCGCAATTGCGAGGAATTGAATGTCGGGGCAAAGATCGAGCTGTTCCGTCCGGCTGTTGCCAAGGTGATCGAGGCGTTTGACGATATCGTTCCTGCCGATGCGGCCTTCCGCACGACCCTGGATCAGAAATCGCAATCCCTGATCGATCAGGGTGTGCCCGAAGATCTGGCGCGCCGTGTGGCGGCAATGCAGCAGATGGTCGCCGTGTGCGATATCGTCCGCATCGCCGAGGCAACCGGGCGTGATGTGATTGATGTCGGGGCAACCTATTTTGCCATCGGCGCACGCTTCCAGCTTGGCCTGCTGCGTGCAGCAGCCGAGTCCATCGAAGCCGAAACCCATTGGCAGAAACTGGCCCGTGCAGCCGCGATTGATGATCTGTTCGGTCATCAGCGCGAACTGACGCGTGTGGTGCTGTCTTCTGGCAAGAACGGCACGGTTGGTGGTGATCTGGTCAGAAAATGGGTTGATGACCATCAACGCGGATGCGCTCGTTGTGACCAATTGATCGACGAACTGCGTGCTGCGGGGCAGATTGACCTGTCGATGATTACGGTTGCCAATCGTCAGATCAGGGCGATGGTTGGCGGCTGATCTTCTCGTCGCGGATTTTCGCAAAAGAGGGCACTTTGGTGCCCTCTTTTTTTGTCTTCACCAAGGAGAATATCCTTCAGAATGTCAGGAGCAACCGGATGCTGTCGGGTTGGTAAGTTTTTTGAACGCGATGATGAACGCGAAGTAATTGAATCGATTTAATTTACTGCCATTCTCCTGCCGTTTTTATATGATGAAAATGCAATGAAGGCAGGGAAAGCCTTGAAAAATACCAACCGGTACGTATATTGAATACAGAAGACGAAAAGACTGGGGTCAACATGAGGAACGCTGCCGAGACCCGGACACAGCGGCTGGAAACAGCCATCCACTTGCTGGGGACCAGGAGTGATCACGATATTGGTGTCAGTGATGTCTGCAAGCATGCAGGGGTCACCAAGGGGGCGTTTTATCATCATTTTGACAGCAAGGCGGCCCTGTTTGCGGCGTCTGCCCGTCATCACTGGGACAAGGGCAAGGATGAACTCAGATCCATCTTTTCCCCCGAAATCGCCCCGCTTGATCAGTTGAACCGCTATATCGACCTGATCATGAACAAGCAGAAAAAGCAAGGCGTGCCGGGCGATACAGAGGTCTGTGTCTGCCCCATCTTTACCGCCGGTGGCCAGGTCGGCCCCGAAGATATCGAAATTCAGGACTGTTCACGCGAACTGGCCGAGGAACAGATCAAGTATCTTGCCTCGATGATCCGTGGCCTGAAAGGTGAAGGCATGCTTTCGGGCGATGCCGACGTCACGACACTGGCACGGCTTGTTTTCCAGTTTGTGCATGGCTTGCTGACATACGGCAAGGTTTTTAACTGTGCCGATACTGTTCGGTCTGATATGCGTGTCGGCATCTGCCGAATTCTTGATTTGCGCTGTGAATTCAGGAACGTAAAGGCCAAGGAAACCTCGTTGTCGGCTGCGGAATAATCCGTAAAATTTAGAACGACTGCAATTTTTTTCATTTCGCCCTTGCGAACAAACCGATCGGTATGCATCTTCCCGTTATTCTGTCCGCGAATGCGCGGGTAACGCTATTGGGAAATGAAAAGATGCAATCACGATCCAAACTAAGAATGTTGCTGCCAGCCACAGCTGCAATCGTTGCGATTGCTGCAGGTGGTTACGGGCTAAGCACAATTGGTTCCGCGGGTGCCGACGAAGCCGTCGCACAGGCCGAACCGCAAATCACCCCTGTTACCGTTCAGGATGTCCATAGCCAGTCTGTAAGGCTGTGGAATAATTTCTCCGGCCGTCTGAGTGCGGTTGAAGAAGTCCAGCTTCGCCCACAGGTCAGTGGTGCTATTGTCGATATCCGCTTCGAAGACGGCCAGATCGTCAAGGAAGGCGATATTCTCGCAGTCATCGACCCCCGCACATACAAGGCCGCCGTTGACGAAGCCAAGGCGGAACTTGCCGCTGCGCGTCAGACCCTGTCGCTTGCTGCCAAGGAAAAGGCGCGTGCGGAAAAACTGGTTGCCAATGGCACCGTTTCCAAACGTGTCTTTGACGAACGCGTCAACACCCATCAGGTCGCACAAAGTCAGGTCAATCGCGCCCTGGCACAGCTTGAGCTCGCCGAAATCGAGTTTGATCATGCCTTTGTAAAGGCACCGATTGATGGCCGCGTCAGCCGGGTCGAACTGACTGTGGGCAATCAGGTGAATGCCGGGCCGAACGCCCCGGTTCTGACCACGATTGTCTCGACCGGGAAAATCTATGCCGATTTCGATCTGGACGAACAAACCTATTTCGCCAGCATCTATGATGCGAACAAGGTCAGCGGTGCCGCACGGCAAATCCCGGTTCGCCTGACTGTCGCCGGTGGTGAAACCATTTCGGGCTTTGTTCACAGCTTTGATAACCGGATTGATACCCGCACCGGTACCATCCGCACCCGTGCCCTGTTTGAAAACAGCAACGGCGCATTGCTGCCCGGAAGCTTCGCCAGTCTGCAGCTTGGTGCGCCGGCCGAGGAAGAGGTGATCATGATTTCACCAGACGCCATCAGCACCGATCAGGACCGTAAGTTCGTTTACGTGGTCCAGTCGGATAACACCGTTGCCTATCGTCAGGTGACGCTGGGTTCCGAAGTTGACGGGCGCCGCATCGTGACATCCGGGCTTGAACCCGGTGACATGGTGATTGTGAACGGGATCATGAAAGTTCGACCCGGCATGCCTGTTGCTCCCGAAATTCTGCAGGCCTCGGCATCCTGACGGATGCTTGACTGCGCGCAAAATCTAGGCTGACCGTTATGCAGAATATATCCAGATTCTTTGTAGATCGCCCGATTTTCGCTGGCGTTCTATCCGTCCTGATATTGTTATCAGGTTTGATTGCCATGCTGAATTTGCCGATTTCCGAATATCCGGAAGTCGTGCCGCCGACCGTCGTGGTCGAAGCGCAATTCCCCGGTG
>CBIHMD010000439.1:0-3268 GCA_966210655.1 uncultured Thalassospira sp. | reverse complement strand
TCAGAGCAATCAGGGCGGAAGCGGTTGCTCAATTCAGAAACATACGACATTGCCATCATTGGCGGTGGCATTAATGGCGCAGGCATTGCGCGTGATGCGTCCGGCCGTGGCCTCAAGGTCTTTCTTTGTGAAAAGAACGACCTTGCAAGTGCGACTTCATCGGCCAGCACAAAGCTGATCCATGGCGGGTTGCGTTATCTTGAACATTACGAATTCCGCCTTGTGCGTGAGGCCCTGATCGAGCGTGAAGTGCTATTGAACGCCGCCCCACACATTATATGGCCGCTTCGTTTCGTTCTGCCCCATGTCAAAGGATTGCGTCCCGCCTGGATGATCCGACTGGGCCTGTTCCTGTATGATCACCTTGGCGGCCGCGAAAAACTTCCCGGTTCAGAGGGTATTCACCTGAAGCAGCATGTCGCCGGTGCCCCGCTGGTCACTGGTATGGAAAAGGCATTCGTCTATTCCGATTGTTGGGTGCAGGATGCCCGTCTTGTCGCCCTTAACGCGATGGATGCCCGCAATAGCGGTGCAGATATCCGGGTCGGAACAGAATGTGTTTCGGCCAAACGCGAGGGCGATCTGTGGTCTGTCACGGTTCGGGACAATACTGGCGAACACACAATTAAAGCCCGTTCATTGGTCAATGCCTCCGGTCCTTGGTGTGCCGAAATCCTTGAAAAACGTGTCGAAGCCAAAAAGAAACAGGGCATTCGCATGGTTCAGGGCAGCCACATCGTGGTGCCAAAGCTGTTTGACCATGATTACTGTTATATCTTCCAGAATCCGGACGGTCGCATCATTTTTGCCATCCCCTACGAACAGGATTTCACCCTGATCGGCACCACGGACCGCGATTATAAAGGCGATCCGTCAAAGGTTGCGATCAGCGCAGATGAAATCAGCTATCTGTGCGAACTGGCCAACACCTATTTCGCGCATAAAATCTCGCCAACCGATGTCGTCTGGTCCTATTCCGGGGTTCGTCCGCTTTATGGCGACGGCTCCGAAGATGCATCCCAGGTCACGCGCGACTATGTTCTTGAAATTGATAACGGCGACAAGGGTGCGCCGCTTCTGACCATTTATGGCGGCAAATTCACCACCTATCGCAAACTTGCCGAATCAGCGATGAGCAAACTTTCCCCCTATCTCGGGATTGCAGATGATCGTTGGACCGATAGCGTCGCCCTTCCGGGCGGCGACATGCCAAATGGCGATTTCGAAAGCTATCTTGCTGCAATGCAAAAGAAATTTCCGTGGATTCCGGCGGCTCAACTCTACCGCTACGTGCGAAACTACGGCACACTGACCCACACCATCATTGGCGATGCATCCGACCTTTCCGGGCTGGGCACGCATCTTGGCGATGATATTTACGAATGCGAACTGCGCTATCTGGCGGATCAGGAATGGGCACGTACTGCCGATGACGTATTGTGGCGCCGATCCAAACTCGGCCTGCATCTGTCAAAGGATACTCAGTCCGCCATTGCCCAATGGTTTGCGACTGAAACCAAATCAAATAACACCGTGAAAACGGGCGAAGGAACGAATGTGAAATGACCCTTACGCTTGAAAACATAACCAAGACCGTGGGAGGAGAAACCCACATCGACGACGTGTCGATGTCGCTGGAGCCGGGATCATTTAACGTCCTGCTCGGGCGGACACTGGCTGGCAAAACGACGCTGATGCGCATTATGGCAGGTCTTGAACCACCAACCAGCGGGCGCATTCTGGTCAATGGCAACGATGTCACCGGCATGCCCGTTCAGAAACGCAACGTCGCGATGGTCTATCAGCAGTTCATCAATTACCCGTCGATGAGCGTCTATGACAATATCGCGTCCCCCTTGAAATTGCAGGGTGTCGACGCGGCTGAAATCGAACGTCGCGTAAAATCCACCGCCGAACTGATGCATATCGAACATCTGCTGGATCGCCTGCCACAGGAACTTTCGGGTGGACAGCAGCAGCGTACCGCGATGGCGCGTGCCATGATCAAGGATTGCACCCTGCTTCTGCTTGACGAGCCACTGGTCAACCTTGACTACAAACTGCGCGAAGAACTGCGCGAAGAAATCCCGAATCTTCTGGCCGAACGTGACACGATTGTTGTTTACGCCACGACCGAACCGATGGAAGCCCTTCTGTTGGGCGGCAAATGCGCGGTGATGCATGAAGGCCGCGTAACCCAGTTCGGCCCGACCACGCAGGTTTATCACAATCCAGCCTTTGTCGAGACCGGCCTGATCTTTTCCGATCCGCCGATCAATCTGGTCAAGGCCGAGGTCCGTGATGGTGCGCTTTATCTGGCAAGCGGCCACCAGGTCCCGCTGAGCGGCCATCTTTCAGCCCTTACCGATGGACAATACACCATCGGAGTTCGCGCCAATCACCTGTCGGTCGATCAGACCAGTGCCGAATGCGTTGCTATGCAGGGCCAGGTTGAACTGGCTGAAATCACCGGCTCGGAAACCTTTGTTCATGTCCATTTCAACGATGTTTCCTGGGTGATCCAGGAAGAAGGCGTGCACAACCCGCGGCTTGGCGAGGCGGCCACCTTCTATGTCGACCCCAAACGTCTGTTTGCCTATGACGCCAATGATCGCCTTGTGGCGGCACCGCCTGTTGAAATTCAAAACGGCAAGGCCGCCTGAGGTTGGAGAACTAAAATGGCACGTATCGATCTTAAAAGCCTTGCGCATTCATACTTCCCCGAACCAAAAGGGGACGAGGATTACGCTCTTCGCCGCATGGAACATGTCTGGGAAGATGGCGGGGCTTATGCCCTTCTTGGCCCGTCGGGCTGCGGCAAAACGACTTTGCTTAACATCATTTCCGGCCTTCTGACCCCGTCCGAAGGACAGGTCCTGTTTGATGGCAAGGACGTCACCAAACTGGCCCCCGAAGAACGCAATATCGCACAGGTTTTCCAATTCCCGGTCATTTACGACACCATGACCGTTTACGAAAACCTTGCCTTCCCGCTGCGCAATCGCGGTATCGATCCCAAACGGGTTGACAAACGGGTGCGCGAAATCGCCGGGATGCTCGACCTGACCGGCAAGCTGAAGCAAAAGGCGCGTGGTCTGGGTGCGGATGAAAAGCAGACGATTTCGCTTGGCCGCGGATTGGTCCGCGACGATGTTTCGGCAATCCTGTTTGACGAACCGCTAACCGTGATCGACCCGCATCTGAAATGGGTCCTGCGCCGCAAGCTTAAGGAAATTCACAACAAACTGCGCCCGACCATGGTCTATGT
>CBIHMD010000438.1:0-3272 GCA_966210655.1 uncultured Thalassospira sp. | reverse complement strand
TTCAACACGAACACCCGTATCGGCTGTAACAAAACCATCGAATACAAATTATCGTTTACATCTTGCCAAGATATTGCAGCGACCCAATAATCAATTATAGGTTTTCACTAATTATAACTCTCAAGCGTATTAGAAACGTCACCTTGTCGGATATTGCCGAACCGCTCCGGCTTAATCAGCAAGAGCAAACCTGAACTGCCAAGCACTCCTGAAGCTGCAATCCCGCCATCAGGGCAACAGTGTCCGAACAATGCAGGTGGAAACCTTAAGTCTCCCAATGGGAGCACGAGCACAGGGGGGCATTCCCGCCACCCGTTTTACCGGACAGAAGGGAGCTAGACAGCTATGCAACCGAAAATCATAGCGGGCCTGATGGCCGCAGGACTTGCCTGCGCCGCCTTGCCGGGCTTGGCATTCGCCCAAAATGCGCAAAAGCCGAATATCCTGTTCATTGTTTCGGACGACACCGGTTATGGCGATACCGGTCCGTATCTGGGCGGCGAGGCCCGCGGTATGCCGACCCCCAATATCGACAAACTGGCCGAAGAAGGCATGATGTTCACATCCTTCTACGCCCAGCCAAGCTGCACACCGGGCCGTGCTGCCATGCAGACCGGTCGCATTCCGAACCGTTCGGGCATGACGACGGTGGCCTTTCAGGGACAGGGCGGCGGCCTTCCGGCAGCCGAATGGACGCTTGCCTCGGTTCTGAAAACCGGTGGCTATGATACCTATTTCACCGGCAAGTGGCATCTGGGTGAAGAGGATTATGCCCTTCCCAATGCCCAGGGCTATGACGTGATGAAATATGTCGGCCTGTACCACCTCAATGCCTATACCTATGCCGATCCGACCTGGTTCCCCGACATGCCCGATGACCTTCGCCAGATGTTCATTGATGTCACCAAGGGATCACTTTCCGGCAAGGCCGGTGAAAAACCCACCGAAGATTTCAAAATCAACGGCCAGTATGTCGACACCCCGGACAAAGGTGTCGTCGGCATTCCCTATTTCGACGGTTATGTTGAAAAAGCTTCTATCGAGTTCCTTGAAGAAGCAGCAAAGAAACCCGACACCCCCTTCTTCATCAATGTGAACTTCATGAAGGTTCATCAGCCGAATATGCCGCACCCGGATTTCGAACATAAATCGATTTCGAAATCCAAATATGCGGACTCTGTTGTCGAGCTTGATGCCCGTATCGGGAACATCGTCAACAAGCTCGACGAACTGGGGCTCAAGGACAACACCATCGTCTTCTGGACCACCGATAACGGCGCATGGCAGGATGTTTACCCGGATGCGGGTTATACGCCGTTCCGTGGCACCAAGGGCACGATCCGCGAAGGTGGCAACCGTGTTCCCGCCATTGTTCGCTGGCCCGGCCATGTCGAGCCTGATACCAAAAGTGCGGCAATTGTCGGCGGCCTTGATCTGATGGCAACCTTTGCATCCGCCGCCGATATCGAGCTTCCCACCGAAGACCGTGAAGGCAAACCGATCATCTTTGACAGTTACGACATGACCCCGGTCTGGGAAGGTAGCGGCGAGTCGGAACGCAAAGCATGGTTCTATTTCACCGAAAACGAACTGACCCCGGGTGCAGCACGTATCGGCCATTATAAGGCGGTATTCAACCTGCGTGGCGATAACGGTGCCGCCACCGGTGGGCTGGCCGTTGATTCAAACCTCGGCTGGAAAGGCCCGGAAAGCTATGTCGCTGCGGTTCCGCAGATCTTTGACATCCTGCAAGATCCGCAGGAACGTTATGACATCTTCATGAACAACTACACCGAACGCACCTGGTATCTGCCGGTGGTCAATCAGGAAGTGTCGGACCTGATGCAGACCTACATCAAATACCCGCCGCGCAAGGCACAAAGCGAAGTCTATAACGGGCCAATTACACTCAGCCAGTATCAGCGCTTCAGCTATGTACGCGATGCCCTGAAGAACGAAGGCTTCAATATCGGCCTGCCAAGCGGAAACTGATCCCGCGAAACCGAATGTCCGCCCCGTTGCAAAGCGGGGCGGACGTCTCCGTGAAAAATTGTTCCTGAAAGGACTTATTCCATGCGGTTCAAGTCAGTCTTTCATGTGTTCGGGGTCTGCCTCGTCACCGCCTGCATGTCCGTTACCGGTGCGATGGCACAGTCCGATCCGCTTCCTTCATGGAATGAAGGCGCAACAAAACAGTCAATTGTCGATTTCGTCACAGCCGTAACCACCGACGGTGGCCCGGACTATGTCGCCCCAACCGACCGGATTGCAACTTTTGACAATGACGGCACGCTCTGGAGCGAGCAGCCCATGTATGTGCAGCTTGCCTTTGCGCTTGATCGCGTCAAACAGATGGCGCCCGATCACCCCGAATGGAAGGACAAGGAACCCTATAAATCGGTTCTTGCCGGGGACCTGAAGGGTCTTGCCGCAACCGGTGAAAAGGGTGTGCTCGAACTGGTTGCCGTCACCCATGCCGGGATGACCAGCGATGAATTCACCAAAATCGCAACCGACTGGATCGCAACCGCAAAGCACCCCAAAACCGGCAGACTTTATACCGATATGGTCTATCAGCCGATGCTTGAACTGGTTGATTATCTTCATAGCAACGATTTCAGGGTCTTCATCGTTTCGGGCGGCGGTATCGAGTTCATGCGCCCATGGACGGAAAAGGTTTACGGCATTCCGTCTGAGCGGGTCGTCGGTTCCTCGATCAAAACCGAATACAAGGTTGTCGACGGTAAACCGGTCATAAACCGTCTGACAGCCGTCGACTTCATTGATGACAAGGAAGGCAAGCCGATTGGCATTCTGGGCCATATCGGCAAACGCCCGATTGCCGCCTTTGGCAATTCGGACGGCGATTTCCAGATGCTGCAATGGGCAACCGCCGGGGACGGAAAACGGTTTGGCCTTATTGTCCATCATGATGACGGCGACCGTGAAGTTGCCTATGACCGCAAATCGGTATTTGGCAAACTCGACAAGGCTCTGGACGAAGGCCCCGGACTGGGCTGGACAATCGTCAGCATGAAAAACGACTGGAAACAGGTCTATCCCGGCCAGTAAGCTGCGACAGGAAAACCTCGTCGGCCTCGCAATCATCGGAAACGGCCAGAAATGCCGGTCCGAAAGCATATCCGTTGGGAGCATACCCGTTGAATAGACTCTATGCAGGTTCTGCGCGGGCGGCCGGGTGCATACTCACGGCAGCCAGCGCAGAACCTGCATAGAGTCTATTCAACGGGTATGCTCCCAACGGATATGCT
>CBIHMD010000437.1:0-3287 GCA_966210655.1 uncultured Thalassospira sp. | reverse complement strand
TTAAATATCCGATCGAGGGCAAAGAAGGCCAGTTCATCACTGTTGCCACCACGCGCCCGGAAACCATGCTGGGCGATACCGGTGTTGCGGTTCATCCGGATGATGAACGTTACAAGGACCTGATCGGGCAATATTGCATTCTGCCGATCGTCGGTCGCCGCATCAGAATCGTTGCCGATGAATATGCCGATCCTGAAAAGGGTTCTGGTGCCGTTAAAATCACCCCGGCACATGATTTCAACGACTTTGAAGTTGGCAAGCGCAATGATCTCGAAAAGATCAACATCATGAATGACCATGCGCGCATCAATGATGAAGCGCCAAATGAATATCGTGGTCTTGATCGTTTCAAGGCACGCGAACTGATCGTTGCCAAAATGGAAGAGCTCGGTCTTCTGGAGAAGATCGAGGATACCGTTCACATGGTTCCGTATGGCGACCGTTCAAACGTCGTGATCGAGCCTTACCTGACCGATCAGTGGTTTGTGAATGCAGAAGTTCTTGCCAAACCGGCGACCGAGGCAGTTGAAGACGGCCGTATCAAATTTGTGCCCAAGAACTGGAAAAACACTTATTTTGAATGGATGCGCAACATTCAGCCTTGGTGCATTTCGCGCCAGCTGTGGTGGGGCCATCGCATTCCGGCATGGTTCGGTCCGGACGGTGAAATCTTTGTCGAGGAAACCGAAGAAGAAGCTCTGGCTGCTGCCAGGGCGCATTTTGGCAAGGATGTTGAACTGACCCAGGAAACCGACGTTCTTGATACTTGGTTCTCGTCGGCATTGTGGCCGTTCTCGACCCTTGGCTGGCCGGATAAGACCCCGGAACTGAACAAATACTATCCGGGCGATGTGCTGGTTACCGGTTTTGACATCATCTTCTTCTGGGTTGCCCGCATGATCATGATGGGCATGCATTTCATGGATGGTAAAGTTCCGTTCAAGGATGTCTATATCCATGCACTGGTCCGTGATGAACACGGTCAGAAGATGTCGAAATCCAAGGGTAACGTGATTGATCCGCTGGAACTCATTGACGAATATGGCTGTGATGCTCTGCGTTTGACCCTGACGGCACTGGCTGCACAGGGGCGCGATATCAAACTTGCCGCGTCCCGCGTCGAAGGGTACCGGAACTTTGCGACCAAGCTTTGGAATGCGGCCCGCTTTGCGGAAATGAACGAATGCAAACCGGTTGACGGTTTCAATCCTGCCAATGTCAATTCGACACTGGCACGCTGGATTGTTGGCAAAACCGCCGAAGCTGCAAGAACCGTGGCATCGGGTATCGAAAGCTATCGCTTCAACGAGGCGGCAAATGGTGCGTATCAGTTTGTTTGGGGAACTTTCTGCGACTGGTATCTGGAACTGGCAAAGCCGGTTCTGATGGGCCAGGACGAGGAAGCAAAGGCCGAAATACGCGCGGTGACCGCATGGGTTCTAGATCAGATTCTTTTGATCCTGCATCCGGTCATGCCTTACATCACCGAAGAACTTTGGGAAAAGTCTGCCGACAATCGTGCAACACTTCTGATGTCGCAGGCTTATCCGAAATTCGACGATGCGCTGATCGACCGTGTCGCCGAAGATGAAATCGATCTTGCCATCCGACTGATCGGTAACATCCGTGGTGTTCGTTCCGAAATGAACGTACCGCCTGCGGCCGAAGTACCGATCTATCTGGTCGATGCGTCTAATGCCATGAAGGCTGCGGTGACCGCACAGGAAGCCCAGGTTAAACGTCTGGCACGTGTGGCTGTGGTTGAATTCAAGGGACAGGGCGATGTTGAAGCCGTTGCCAAAGGGGCCATTCAGACCGTAGTTGATGGTGTGACCGTCTTTGTTTCGGTTGCCGATTTCATTGATGTTGCGGCTGAAAAATCCCGCCTTGAAAAGGAAATCGAGGGTAAAACCAAATATATCAAGGGGCAGGAAGGCAAGCTTTCCAACGAAAGTTTTGTGAGCCGCGCACCTGAACATATTGTCGCGACCGAAAAAGCCAAGCTTGAGGAAGCCCGCGATACCCTTGCCAAACTGCAGGAAGCACACGCCCGCATCGCGGCGATGTAATTCCGGTTGATGTCATTACGTCAAAGGGCCAGTCCATCGGATTGGCCCTTTTGCGTTGCCCGGATCAATATCTTTGACAGATTTTTGAAATTCATCCTCGCCAGAATGCCAGAATCGCATAAATTGGCGGCCATCCCGTCACACCGCGATCCGCCGCAACGTTATCCAGACCACAGGTCGAAACCGTAAAATGCTGATTGAAGAATGCCCCTATATCGAACCGCTTGACGCTTATGGCGCTTTTGCCGGGTTCGCAGACAGTCATTTTCTTGATTCTGGTGACCGGGACTGCTTTTCTTATGTCGTTGCATCTCCGCTCCATAAACTGACGGCCAAGAACGGGCAGGTGGTGCTTGACGGTTTTCCTGTTCCCGGTGATCCCTTCGCGGTTTTTGCCGATCTGATGGCGCGGTATCGTATGGAAGCAGCTCCGGATTTGCCGCCGTTTCAAGGCGGGGCTGTCGGTTATTTCGGATATGAGCTTGCTCAACAGCTTGAAACGCTTCCCGAAGCCCCGCAAGACTGGCTCAATATGCCCGATATGACGGTTGGTATTTATGATCTGGTCATCGCATTCGATCAGATTGAACGCCGCATGTGGCTTATTTCGACGGGGATTCCCGAAACATCCGCGTCAGCACGGGAAAAGCGCGCTGCGGATCGCATGGAATTGATTCGCAAATACCTGCGTTTGGCACGCCCCATGGGCGAGATTCCCGATGCACCGCATGTGCCCGATATAATGCCGTGGCAATCAAACTTTGACTGCACCGAGTACGAAAACGCAGTTCAGACCGTTGTCGACTACATTCATGCCGGAGATATTTTTCAGGCCAATCTGTCGCAAAGCTTCCGGGCCGAATATGCCCATGATGCTGTCCCGAAACGGTTTGACCTTTATCGTCGTCTAAGTCTTGCCAGCCCGGCACCTTTCGGGGCTTTCCTGAATTTTGGCGAGGTCGCGGTTTTGTCAAACTCGCCAGAACGGTTTCTGAAGGTCACCAATGGCCATGTTGAAACCAGACCGATCAAGGGTACCCGACCACGTGGCAACATGCCCGTCGAAGATGCTGAACTGGCACAGGAATTAATGTTATCTGCAAAGGATCGTGCAGAAAATATTATGATTGTTGATCTTTTGCGTAATGACTTATCAAAAGTCTGCAAGCCGCACACAGTTGAAACGCCACAGATTTGCATGCTTGAAAGCTATGCCAA
>CBIHMD010000436.1:0-3298 GCA_966210655.1 uncultured Thalassospira sp. | reverse complement strand
CATTTGGATCAGCACAGATCAGAAGCTCATAATCATCACCGCCACAAAGCACTAAATTCCAAAGTGCGGGATCATTCTGCACCGCATTCCGGGCTGCCTTCGATAGCGGAATCCGCTCTTGGTCAAAGGTCATACCGACGTTGGACGCCGTGCAGATTTTTCGGCAATCCCCTGCCAGTCCATCTGAAAGATCCATCGCAGCATATCGTCGATTGACAGCCACGCATTTGCGACCAATTTCCAAACGTGGTTGAGGCACCCAGTATCGCGATGACAGGAACGCCGCATCTTCGTGATTCAGACTGTTTAAATCACCCTGCAGAACCTTCAAGCCAAGCGCGCCATCCCCCAAGGTCCCGGTGACAGCAATCAGATCACCTGGCTTGGCGGCATCACGGCGGAGCGCCCTGCCTGTCGGGACCGCTCCAAATGCTGTCAGGCTGAAGAATGTCGGGCCGGGTGTGCCAACGGTATCGCCGCCCAGAAGCGGTGTGTCGAAGGCATCACAATCCTGTCCCAAACCGTTCGCAAACGCCGCGATCCAATCCTCGGACAAATCCCGGTTGTACCCTGCCGTCAATACGACGCCCAACGGCGATGCCCCCATTGCGGCAAGGTCCGAGAGGTTCACTCGCATCACCTTGCGCGCAATATCGGCCGGGTCATCCTGACTTCGGAAATGGACATCTGCGACAAGAGCATCGACCGTTATCACCAGTTCCTGCCCGTCCGGCACAGACAAAAGAGCCGCATCGTCCAAAAGGGACAATGCGGCTTTTGACTTTTGCGCGATTGGCGCAAAATGGCGTGCGATCAGATCAAACTCTCCCGATCGCTTTGCCATATTATTTCTGCCCGGTTTCACCTGCACGAAGCGTTTTGCCGATCCGGTCGAGAACAGCATTCACCAGCTTCGGCTCGGTTTCGTCAAAGAACGAATGGGCCGCATCCACATATTCGGTGATGACAACACGCATCGGAACATCTTCGCGCATCATCAACTCATAGGTTCCTGCCCGCAGAATACTGCGCAAAACGGTTTCAAGACGCTTTGTCGTCCAGCCTTTTTCCAAAGCTGAATCGATCAATCCGTCAAGATCGGCCATCCGTGCGGTAACGCCCTGAACCAGATCGGCAAAAAAGTCGCGATCCGGGTCAATCAGGTTGTCATTCGGCTCGTCAAGATCGCGGATACCGTCGCCATCAAGGCGAAAGTCGGAGTATTCACGCACGACGTCACCGGCCGAAAGCTGCGAAAGCTCGGTCTGATAAAGCGCCTGAATAGCTGCAAAACGCGCGGCACTGCGTCTTTGGGCGGCTGATGCCTTGGGTTTATCGGTCATTACTTGTGATGTATTCCAAAATGGTTTTGAACTTCGATCATACGAAGAACAGCACGGGAGGCCTCGCCCCCTTTATTCTTCTGATCGGCCTTGGCACGTGCAAGTGCCTGCGCTTCATTTTCAACAGTCAGGATGCCGTTGCCGATCGCCAGACGGTAATCAAGGCAAAGCTGCATCAAGGCACGGTTGGCTTCTTCGCAGATGTGATCGTAATGCGTGGTTTCACCGCGGATAACACACCCGAGAGCAAGATAGCCATCATAACGCGGGCCCGTTGCAAGATCAGCCATTGACTGTACGGCATAGCGGATTGCTATCGGAACTTCGAAGGCACCGGAAACAGAAAGCCGGTCCCAGGTCGCACCACCAGCCTCCAGAGTCGACGCAGCCCCTTTGACCAGATCTTCGACGATATGGGTGTAATAAGGCGCATCAACGATCAGGATGTGCGGACCGTTACTCATGTTTTATTCCTCCGAGAAGACAAGCGGACGCTGATCAACCAGATTTAGACCGAACCCGTCAAGTCCTACGATGTGTCTTTTGGTGTTTGAAAGCAAAATCATGTCGCGAATACCCAAATCCAGCAAAATTTGCGCCCCTACACCATAATCGCGCAAATCAGAGTCGCCAGCGGATTTTGCAATTTCCTGACGAAGTGCCTCGCCGTCGCCGCCATGCCGTTCGATCAGTTTCGCAATCGAGGACGAAAGCGTATTGGGTCGCGGTTCACGGATCAGAACGATCACACCGCGTCCCTCCTCACCAATCAGGCGCATTGCTTCCTGCAAGTCACCGCGGTGGCGTCCCTGCCTGTCGCCAAGTACTTCTTCAAGAACGTTCAGGGCATGGACGCGCGTAAGGACCGGTGCACCATCGGAAATATCGCCTTTCACAAGCGCGATATGTTCCGCATAGGTGATATTGTTGACATAAAGATTAAGCTCAAACTCGCCGCCATGCAGCGAATTGATTTTGGTTATCGCCTTGCGCTGAACCACTTTTTCGTGTTTCCGGCGATAGCGGATCAAATCGGCAATCTGCGCGATTTTCAAATTATGCTTTTTGGCAAACTCGACGAGTTCCGGCAAACGCGCCATTTCGCCGCTTTCGCTCATGATCTCGCAGATCACACCAGACGGATTAAGTCCTGCCAGCCGGGAAATATCAACTGATGCCTCGGTATGCCCGGCACGGACCAAAACACCACCCGGACGCGCCCGAAGCGGAAAGATGTGCCCAGGAGTCACGATATCATCTGCAGTTGATTTTGTATCTATCGCTACAGAAATCGTTCTGGCTCTGTCCGGGGCTGAAATCCCGGTCGTAACGCCGGTTGCGGCTTCTATCGAGACCGTGAATGCCGTTTCATGCCGTGTACCGTTTCGCGCGCTCATCAAAGGCAGGCCAAGATGATCGCAACGTTCGGATTCCAGCGTCAGGCAAATAAGCCCGCGGCCATGGGTTGCCATAAAGTTCACGGCATCCGGTGTCGCCATTTGGGCCGGAATAACAAGATCGCCCTCATTTTCGCGATCCTCATCATCGACAAGGATGAACATCCGGCCGTTACGTGCTTCTTCAATGACGTCTTCAATCGACGAAAGGTGACGATGTGGCATGGTCGTTCAATCCTTCCCCAGCATACGCGCGACATAACGCGCCAGCATATCTATCTCGAAATTGATCCGGTCACCCGGCTGCTTCGATCCCAGCGTCGTATGTGTCTGGGTATGGGGTATCAGATTGATACCAAAAGTGTTTCCGTCAACCTCATTGACCGTCAAAGAAACACCTTCAAGCGTTACAGAGCCCTTTGACGCAATATATTTCGCAAAAACCTCGGAAACTTCGAATGTCAGACGCAAGGAATCACCTTCCGGAAGGCGTTTAGTGAGGATCGCAACCCAGTCGACATGACCGGAAACAATATGGCCGCCCAGCTCGTCGACAAC
>CBIHMD010000435.1:0-3302 GCA_966210655.1 uncultured Thalassospira sp. | reverse complement strand
GCAGACGATCTCCGGGCCGTACCAGCCGTCATAGCCGGTTGCCTTGCAGGCATCTGCCAGTTCTGAAATACGGCCCGGACCAAAACGCACGGAGGTCGGGAAGTTCCAGTTTCCAACAATCTTCTTGGTCATTTCTGTATCCTTTGCGCGCAAACGCGACGTTAAATCTTGGTCCGCAGGTGGAAGCTTTTCGGCCGGGTCAGGGATTCGTAACCCAGTTTCGAAAGCGTGCATCCACGTCCCGAATTCTTCACCCCCGTCCAGGCCAGTGCCGGATCAAGGTAATCTGCACGGTTCATGAAAACCGTTCCGGTCTGAAGCCGGTCACCAATCGAAAGGGCGGCATCTTCATCCGCCGTCCAGATTGATGCCGTCAGACCAAATTCACTGTCATTCATCAGGGCAATGGCTTCCTCGTCGGACGTCACCTTCATGATGCCGACAACCGGGCCAAAGCTTTCCTCGCTCATGACGCGCATCGAATGATCGACATTGATCAACACCTGCGGCGCGAGATACGGCGTACCTTCCTTGTTGGCGGCAAATTTCGACGGATTGATCAATGCCTTGGCGCCGTCGCGGATGGCATCGGCAATCTGGCCACGCACAAAAGCCGCCGATGACGCACGCACCATCGGGCCAAGGTTGGTTTCCGCATCAATCGGGCTGCCAAGGCGGTATTGCGAAACAAGGTCGGCTGCCTTTTCAACAAAGGCATCAAACACGCTTTCATGGGCGTAAATGCGTTCAATCCCGCAGCAGGACTGTCCGGTGTTAAAGAACGCGCCATCAATGACGTTTTCCACCGCATGATCGATATTGACGTCCGAACGCAGATAGGCCGGGTCCTTGCCGCCAAGCTCCATACCGGTCCCGATGAACTTGCCACCCACCGCTTTCTGAACCGCATGGCCGCCCGGCACCGAACCGGTGAAGTTGACGAAATCAACACGGATATCGCCCATCAGTTTTTCCGCATCCACATGGCTTAGATGCAGATACTGGAACAATCCCTTGGGCAGGCCAGCGACTGCAAACGCCTCGGCAAATCGTTCCGCACAAAGCGGGGTCTGGTGCGAATGTTTCAGCACCACCGCATTCCCTGCCATAAGCGCCGGAACAACGCCATTCACGGCCGTCAGATACGGGAAGTTCCACGGCGCGATGATCGCAACAACGCCCAACGGTTCGCGACGGATGAAACGGTTAAAACCGGCTTTCTCGCCCGGATTGTAATCGCCAAGCGCCTCGGGGGCGATGTCGATCATGTAATCGGCGCGTTCCTTGAAACCGTTGACCTCGCCACCGGCCTGCGAAATCGGGCGGCCCATTTGCCAGCTGATCTCGGCGGCAATTTCATCCTTTTTCGCGACAAAGGCGGCAACCGCCTTGCGCAGGATTTCCTGACGGGTCGCAACCGGCACACTGCGCCATTCGGCCTGTGCGGCGCGGGCAACATCAAGTGCCTTGTTGATCTCGGCAGCACCGGCAAGCGGACGCTCGACATAAACGGATCCATCAACGGGCGAGATGGTGCGTAAACTCTCAGACATAATGCCTCACAATTGGAGAATGAGTTAGGGCGCTAGTGTGTGTGTGACCAGGCGCGACGCGACGATGCGTCGCCCCGTGCAACAGATCAAATGATTTCGAAGTAACGCTGCATTTCCCAGTCGGTAATCGCCTTGCGGAACTCGCGTTCTTCCCATTCCCGCGACTGAGCGTAATGGGTCACGAATTCTTCGCCAAACAGCGATTTTGCCGCCTCGGATTTGCGCAAGCGTCCGGCGGCCTCGTAAAGCGTTGCGGGCAGGCTCGTATCTTCGGGGAATTCCTGCGCATAGGCGTTGCCGACGACCATTTCGCCCGGCTCCACCTTGTTCTCAATGCCCCAAAGGCCCGAACCGATAGCCGCCGAAAGCGCGATATAGGGGTTAATATCAGCCGCTGCAATACGATATTCAATGCGTTGCGACTTCGCACTGCCCGGAATAACGCGAAGCGCCGTGGTACGGTTTTCAACACCCCACGTTGCCGTCGTCGGTGCCCAGAAACCCGGGATCAGCCGCGAATAACTGTTCACCGTGCACGCCACCATCGACAGCAGTTCCGGCATCAGCTTCTGCTGACCGCCAAGGAACCAGCGCATTTCATCGGACATGTTGTGCGGCTTGCTGGCATTATAAAATGCCGCCCGGCCATCCTTGCCCTTGATCGAAACATGCATATGCCCCGACTGCCCCGGCCAATCGTTTGACCATTTCGCCATAAAGGTCGCCATCCATCCGGCACGCTGAGCCAGAACCTTGGTGAATGTTTTAAAAAGCGCGGCTTTGTCGGCGGCTTTCATCGCCTCATCATGGGTAAGGGCAGCTTCCAAAACCCCAGGGCCGGTTTCGGTATGAAGTCCCTCGATCGGGAAATCCATGCTTTCGCCCAGTTCAAGCAGGTCATGATAGAATTCCGAATGCACGGAATTGCGCAGCATCGAATAACCGTAAAAACCCGGCGTAATGTTCTTGAGATTGCGATAGTTCTTTTCACGCACAGAATGCGGATCTTCCTCGAACAGGAAAAACTCGAACTCGCAGGCAGCCGACACGTCATATCCCATCTGATCGGCTTTATCGAGGACACGGCGCAATGTGCCACGCGGGCAAACCGTTTCCGCCCGTCCCTCGAACTCGCCCAGAAACAGGACCGTATCGTCTTCCATCGGCAATTCACGACAGCTTTCCGGGATCACGCGCACCGGTGCATCCGGATATGCAGTGTGCCAGCCGGTAAACTCGGATTTGTCATAAAGCTGGTCATTTGAATCCCAGCCCAGAACCACATCACAAAAGGCAAAACCGGAATCGAGTGCCGACAGGAATTTGTCGCGATGCATATATTTGCCGCGCATGATTCCGTCGACGTCGAAAATACCGATTTTGACGAATTTGATGTCTCGTTCCTTAATCAGTTTTCGTGCGTCATCGGCGGTTTTGACATCCTTCGCCCGCATCGGCGGCCTCCTGTGATTTGGGCTTTGTTATTGTGTCGGATTGACCGGTTCCTGCCCGTTTTTATTTCGCGTCTTGTGACGTCTTGATGTGTAATGTAAATTACAACATTGAACATTTAAACAAATATTTTGTCATTTTGTATTATTTATTACAGTCGTGAAACCCGCATAAATCCAAAAGAATACAGGTTTTCAGGGCAGCAGATGCCCAATGAAACATCTGCTGCCCTGCCCGATCAGAATTGACCGTTCCCGACGGGCCTAGCTGTAACGATACGGCTTGCCCGCTTTTTCC
>CBIHMD010000434.1:0-3309 GCA_966210655.1 uncultured Thalassospira sp. | reverse complement strand
GTGAACGAGCAGGTGAGCCTGACCGCCAGGCACACTTTGTTCGTCCGCGAGCACAACCCGATCGCGACCGGGCTGGCAACGGCCAACCCGGGCCTGACGGACGAGCAGATCTATCAGGAAGCCCGCAAGCTGGTCGAGCGGTATAAACAGAAGAAGCCTGAAAAGGGCTATGTGCTGTTTGAAACCGGTTATGGCCCGTCGGGTCTGCCCCATATCGGGACGTTTGGCGAAGTTGCGCGCACGACCTATGTGCGCCGCGCGTTCGAAACCATGTCCGATATTCCGACCAAGCTGTTCTGCTTCTCGGATGATATGGACGGCCTTCGCAAGGTGCCCGACAATATCCCGAACAAGGAAATGGTCGCGCAGCATCTTGGTAAGGCATTAACCAGAGTGCCGGACCCGTTTGGTACCCATGAAAGTTTTGCGCACCATAACAACGCGCGGCTTTGTGACTTCCTTGACAGCTTTGGCTTTGAGTACGAATTCAAATCATCGACCGAATGTTATCGTTCGGGGATGTTCGATGCGGCCCTTCTGCGTCTTCTGGAACGGTATGACGCGATCCAGAAAATCATGCTGCCGACCCTCGGCGAAGAACGCCGCGCGACATACAGCCCGTTCATGCCGGTCGAAGAAGGCACGAACAAGGTCCTTATGGCCAAGGTGACCGAGCTTAACGTTGAAGCCGGGACCATCGTTTATGAACATCCCGAAACCGGCAAGCTGGTCGAAACCCCGGTCACGGGCGGGCGTTGCAAATTGCAGTGGAAGCCCGACTGGGCGATGCGGTGGTATGCGCTTGGTGTTGATTACGAAATGGCGGGCAAGGACCTTATTCCGTCGGTCGAGCTTGGCAACAAGATCGTCAAGGCGCTTGGCGGTACCCCGCCGGAAGGCTTCAATTACGAGCTGTTTTTGGACGAGAACGCGCAGAAAATCTCGAAATCCAAGGGCAACGGCATTTCGATGGAAGAGTGGCTGAAATATGCGCCGGAAGACAGCCTGTCGCTGTTCATGTTCCAGAAGCCGAAAACCGCAAAGCGCCTGTATTTCGATGTCATCCCGAAAACGGTCGATGAATATCTGACCTTTGCCGACAAGCTGAAAACAGAAACCGACCCGGAAAAGCTTTTGCAGAACCCGGCATGGCACATCCATGAAGGCAAGGCCCCGGAGCGCGAAATTCCGCTGTCGTTTGGTATTTTGCTGAATCTTGTTTCGGTGTGCAATACGGCCGATCGGGATCTTTTGTGGGCGTTCATTTCGCGCTATGCCAAGGGTGCAACCCCTGAAAATGCGCCCTATCTTGATAAGCTGGTTGGCTATGCAATCAACTATTACAGCGACTTCGTCAAACCGGCGAAGAAATACCGCCTGCCGACCGAGGCCGAAAAAGCAGCCTTCGCCGATCTGCGCGATATGCTGAAAACCCTCGAACCCGGTACGGATGGCGGCGACATTCAGACCCAGATTTTCGAAGTTGGCAAAAAACACAATTACGAAAATCTGCGCGACTGGTTCAAGGCGCAGTACGAAGTTCTGTTGGGGCAGGAACAGGGCCCGCGCATGGGGTCGTTCATCGCGCTTTATGGCATTGATGAAAGTGTGAAGCTGATCGACCGCGCGATTGCCGGGGAAGACCTCGGCGCGTAAGCACCGGTTTCTTTACGCATAAATGATAAAGCGACCTGCCATCCGGCGGGTCGCTTTTTGTTGGTGCGGTGTCATTTCCTTCAATAAGTTTGATGACTTGTCTCGGATGGATGCTTTTGCATGGCAGAGCGTTGGGGAAAATCCGCGCAATCTGGTGCTTTTGGTGCGTTCACGGTTGAATGCGACAGGGGCCTGACCGGTAATTTTTGTGTGCTCTGCCATTTGGCTGCCCAAATGCGATGATTGAATTTCAAATGAAATCAGTAATTTCCATTCCCCGGTTTCACCGGTAGAATGCAGGTAAATGATAGTCAATATCAACGGGCAAACAGCGAAAGGATGACCGCATGAACAAGGTCGAGATCATGATGGCGGGGGCAATGGCGATGCTGCTGGCGGCCTGTTCGACCGGGCCGCGTGTCTATACTGATGCCGATCCGGCGGCGGATTTTTCGCGCTATCGGACCTTTGCCTTCTATGAGACCGCGGGAAAGTCGGATGAAAAATACGCGACCCTGCATGGTCAACGGATCGAGGATGCGATCAGTACCGCCCTTGAGGCGCGCGGCTACGCCGTCGATATTAACAACCCCGATATCCTGATCAATTATCACCTCAAGACCGAGGAAAAAACGCGGACATCGCCGCCGGTCTATTATGGCGGATATTACGGTTATCGCAGCGGGATGTATGTCGGCTGGCCGGGTTATGTCGAGCCGGGCTATGTTGACAATTATACCGAAGGAACGATCACGGTCGATATGGTGGATCGCCGGACAGACCAGATGATCTGGGAAGGCACGGCTGTTGGCCGGATCGACAGCGAGTTTCGCAACAATCCGAATCAAGGCGTGCGCAATGCCGTGGCCTCGATCTTTGGCAAATACCCCTATGTTGCGGGTAGCAGTGTACCGGTGATGCCAGCTTCGCAGTAAGCCGCCAGTCTGTTTGCCAGATACTGCAATGAATGCGGGCCGGTGAGATACCGGCCCGTTTTTTGTTACAGCCGGGATGTGGCATCCATGCTGGCATGCAGGATGCGCACGATCAGGATCCCACTGTGTTCCAGAAGATAAACAATCAAATGCCGGTCATATGGATGGATACGCACGGGAGGATCAAATTCCGTGCGTTCAAGGCCAAGCAACGGGTGATTTGCCAGCATTTGCATGTGCCGGTCCATGCCATCAAGGTACTTTCGGCGTTGTGAAATGCCCCATTCGCGCTGTGTATAGCGGCCGATTTCAATAATGTCGTTTTGTGCAGCGCGACTGACGCGGTAGTCAGGCATCTGTTGCGTCAAGATCGGCTTGAAGTTGGGCCATGCTGAAATTTTCGATGACGCCGCTTTCAATGCCTTCGCGGATCATTTTTTGCATCCGCGCGCGCTTTTCAGCCCGTTCCTGATCTCGGCGGATCAGGTCGCGTACATAGTCGCTGGCATTGCTGTATTTGCCTGTGTCGGCTTGTGCTTCGACCCATTCTTTCATGAGATCGGGCAGGGATACATTCATCGTCGCCATGTTATCCTCCATTGGCGTGATTATCCCATTTTTTGGCAAAGTTTGTCAAAATAATGCGCCCGGGAAGATTGTCATCTTTCCGGGCGTTTCATATTTTGTATTGGCCAGATCAGCTGTTTTCAGCAAACGC
>CBIHMD010000433.1:0-3314 GCA_966210655.1 uncultured Thalassospira sp. | reverse complement strand
CGCCGCCTTCGTTTTATTCGGCAGGTTGAAATATGAAATCGACTGTGCCGGTGAAATCGGGATTTTCGGCCAGAATTTTGGCCGCACCGAGCAGCATGGTCATATGGCCATCATGACCACAGGCATGCATTTTGCCCGGATGTTTCGAGGCATAGGGCAGATTGGTGGTTTCGTGGATATCAAGGGCATCCATGTCGGCACGAAGGCCGATACGCTTGCCGGGCCCGCCTTTGCCCTGAAGGGTGGCGACCACGCCGGTTTTTGCGATACCGGTTTTGACGTCCAGCCCGAAGGATTGAAGCTTTTCCGCGACAAAGGCGCTGGTCAGCTTTTCCTCGAACGCGGTTTCAGGGTGAGCATGCAGATGATGTCGCCAGGCCGTAAATTCATCAACGAGTTCGGTGGCGCGAGGATGAAGGGAGGAAGCGGAGACTGTCATCTGCATACTCTGTCGTGTGTCATAAATGGCGGGGGTGTGATGGCCCCCGCGTTTATATGGTGTTGGATCAGGCGCCTTGCAGGCGCAGGATCAGTTCGGCAACCAGAACCGAACCGGCATAGGTGCCAAGGAAGACAAGGCAGGCAACCAGTGCCAGTTTCCAGCCGGAATGCTTGGCGACCTCGATTTCCTTTTTGGCAATCGCAAACCCGGCATAGGCAAGGGCCGGGGTGGCAAGGGCCAGGAAGTTGACCGATTTGGCCTGCTCGACGATCCATTCCGAACCCGGGGTCCAGGGCAGGGTCGCGAGGATACCGACCAGCGAAATCCACGCGACACTTGGCAGGTAAAAAGGTGCAAAGCGGGTCAGAAGCAGGCCGACCATGGTGATCAGATAAATCACCACCATGCCGACAAAACCATCGGCCAGCGGAATGGCCGGGCCAACCGTATTCATCACCAGCCCGACAAGGCAGACGATGACAAGGGTGACGGCGTGATCTGTCAGATCAATGTTCGGACGGGTACGTTCCATTGCAATTGCGTTCTCGGACATGATCAGGCCTCCTTCTTGTTTGCGTTGGCGATGTCGTTTTTGCCAGCGGTCGCGTTGTAGAGTTTTTCAACAATCGGAAGTGCGATGAACAGTCCGGCATAAAGCCCGGTCGCATAGGTCAGAAGGTTGCTGGCACCCGCAAGGGCAAGGATTTCGTCCTTCATGGACGGAATGACTTCGGTCAGGGCACCGGTGCAGGCCGCCATCATCGAACCGCTGCCGATGCCACATGCCATGGCAAGGGCACGCGGATCAAACATGCCGCTGCTGGCAAAGAGGGAGGCCAGAATGGCAAAGATGAAAGTGCCAAACAGGGTGCCGATCACATAAACGCCCATCACACCCGTGCCCTCGGGGCTTTTGAGGGTATAGCGGTCCGCAATGATCGCAAGGTTGGGTTCACGTGCAATCGAGAAGGTTGCGCCAATGGCCTCGCGGCCCATTTTCAGGCCCCAGACCGCCAGCGGGAAGGCCAGAACGATGGTGCCAAGGTTACCCAGTTCCTGCAACAGAAGGGCCGGGCCTGCTGCGATAATGGTTTCGATTGCCGGGCCGATGGTGGTGCCGAATTTTGCAATAAACGGCATGATCGCAATCACGATCAGCGGCGATGCGGCGGCGACTTCCTTCTGGCGGATGAATTTTCCGAATTTCGGCATGACATTGGGGTTCATCAATGCCGCCATGACGAAGGCATAAAGCAGCGGCAGCAGCAGGATCGCGCCGATGCCCAATGGAATTTTCTGAATGCCGATCAGTTCGGCGATGGCGCCGAGTACGATAACGGCGAGGTGAAGCCGCCAAAGCTCCAATTGTCCCCGAAGCGCGTTCATTTCCCTGTCTCCTTGACGTGGCATGTTCGATGCAACCGTGGCCACGGTCAAAAAGGCCAAGCTGTTGCATCATCCCTGCGGTATCCCGGCATTGGCAGATTTCACAATTTTGCCATTTTTGGCGCCGGGGATTTTGTCCGACAATGAAAACTCGACCGGGGTGGGGCAAGTGCCTTTTTGGGATGCATCTGTTGCCAGAACGGCAACAGATGCCTTGATGCTATGCGTGTTCTTCGGGATACCAGGCGGAGCCGAAGGCCTCCATCCGGTCGCGGATCATGCCGGTAACTGCCCGAACAGCGGCGGTTTTCGGGCGTCCCTTGCGCACCAGAAGATGCGACGGAACGCGGGCCAGAAAATGGTCGGTCAGGGGGATCGCCACGACCTCGCCCCTGCGTAATTGTCGCGATACGGCAAAGGCCGGAAGAAAGGTGATGCCGCCCCCCGACAGCACGAAATGGACGGCAACATTGATCGAATCGGCGGTCAGGAACGCATCACGCGCCACCCGGTTGCCCTGATCGACATTTGCCAGAAGTTTGGCAACGCCAAAGTGCGGGTTCAGCAAGGCAGCCGGGTAATTCAGCGTATCGGAAAGCGTGCAGGTTTCCTTTTTCGCCAGATCAAACCCCGGCGGGACAAGGGCGCACAGCGGTGCATGATCCTCGGCCAGAAGTTCCAGATCGGGATTGCGCGGCGGGTTGAAGACAAGCCCCATATCGTAATCATCGCGCAGGATGCCGTGGGTGATTTTTTCGGTTCCGGCGACATCAATTTCAAGGCGGATATCGGGGAATTCATCGCGAAGCGGGCGGACAACGTGATTGACCAGATCAACCACAAAGCCTTCGCCGGTGGCGATGCGCACCGTTCCGGCGATGGCGCCACGTGCGGCGGCCAGATCGACCGAAAAGGCCTCGTCCATTTCAAAGCGCCGCCTTGCGTGGGCGGCAACCATATGGCCCGATTCCGTAAAGATGATGCCGCGTTTGGTGCGTTCCATCAGAAGCGTTTCAAGATGGGCTTCGAGGGATGCGATCTGGCGGCTGATGGCGGATGGGGCAATGCGCAGATTTTCGGCCGCGGTGCGGATGGAGCCTGCTTCAAACACGGCAAGGAAATAGCGAAGCGGTTTATCGTCGATCTTCATGGCGGTGGTGCCTGATTGGGTGGTTGATGCGTGGCGCTTGTGAAACTGATCACCTAATCAGAGCATATGTGTTGCTGTTTCGGCAACAACATGTTCCGGCAATTGATCTTGAGTTCACCCGATATCCACCGGAAAGTTCGGGGGCAAAATCAAAAAATCACATCGGACCGCATCGGTGCCGTGACGGGAAGGCGTGTGTCTTCACCGGCTGAGCCCGGCTGTCTGAAAGCAAAGAGGCATTTATCGTGAGTAATCCAGAAACCGGCACCATTGGTGTCGTTGGTCTTGGCAATATGGGGCTGGGCATGGTCCGTACCCTGTTGCGGGATGGCTTTT
>CBIHMD010000432.1:0-3327 GCA_966210655.1 uncultured Thalassospira sp. | reverse complement strand
GCGTTACAGCGGTGCTTGCCCCCGTTGGGTGGTTCACGAAGCCTATTTGACGCCAGAACGGGTAATACCGCAATTTGTTCGCCTGCCCGATGACAGCGAATATATTTTTATTGCGCGTGCTGTGCGTACCGGTGCCGGAGGGTATCGGGTGCCGCAATCGGTTTATTCCGTTATGATTGGTTGTGACACGGCCTTTGCCCGTGACATTGTTTATGCAGACGGATTGCCGCTTGATACCCCGCAGGCAGCCGTTCCGGTTGGCATTGGGTGCCGACAATGCCCACGTGAAGAGTGCATGCAGCGTGCCTATGCGGTTGCCGATACAGGGCACGAGATCCATACCACCCCAAAGTAGCATTAAATCTCGCGCAATAACCGGTTAGGATCGCATATATAATAATTCGAATATTGGGGAGAACGTCCGTGACGGAGAGACCGAAGGTCCTGATAGCCGAGGACGAGGAAACCATCGTCGAATCGCTTAGCTTTCTGATGGAGAAGGAAGGCTATGACGTGAGTGTTGCCACCGATGGCCAGATGGCCATCGCAATGATTGTGCGCGACCTTCCTGACATGGTTCTGCTTGATGTCATGATGCCGGGCTGCGACGGTTTTGATGTTGTCCGCGCCGTTCGCGAAAATCCGCAAACCCGTCCCGTTCCGATCATGATGTTGACGGCCAAAACCCGTGAGGTCGACCGACGCAAAGGACTTGAGCTTGGCGTTGACGACTTTGTCACCAAACCATTTTCCACCCGCGATGTGGTTTCACGCGTCAAGGCCATGCTGGCTGGCGACCGGAACTAGGCGCAAAAAAGCGGGAGCTGGCCAATGACCCCACCCCGGAAACTTACCGAACGCGCCTTTGTCCTTGCCCTTGTTGCATTCTTTGCATGGATCCCGCCCTTGGTCGGGGTCTTTTCGCTTAAAGGAACGCTGTTCGGGTTACCCATCCTGTTCGTTTATTTCTTTGCCGGCTGGGCCTTGTTTATCGGCTGCTGTGCGCTCATCACACGCGCCCTTCGTCACAGCATCCAGACGGAGGAAAAGGAATAGGCATGCTGTCGTCCGAGCTCGTCATCGCTGTTTCACTGGCCTATGTAGGATTGCTTTATGCAATTGCATGGTGGGGTGATAAACGCGCACGTGATGGCCGATCATGGGTACGAAATCCAACAGTTTATACCCTGTCCATTGCAGTCTATTGCACGTCATGGACCTTTTACGGCGCTGTCGGATCGGCTGCACGCAATGGCCTTGAATATCTGACGATCTATCTCGGTCCGACGGTCATTTTCCTTGGATGGTGGTTTTTGCTGCGGAAAATGCTGCGGATATCCAAGGCGCATCGCATCACTTCCATCGCCGATTTCATTTCATCGCGTTATGGCAAAAGCACGCAATTATCGATGCTGGTTACCCTGATCACGGTGATCGGAACAACGCCATATATCGCGCTCCAGCTTAAGGCGATCGCCACCAGCTATACCGTTATGACCGTCTGGGGCGGGGCGATGACCGCACCGGTCATCAATCAGGTGCCCATGTTTGCCGATAGCGGCTTTTGGGCAGCTCTTGGTCTTGCCCTGTTTGGCATTCTGTTTGGTACCCGGTTTATTGATGCAGATGAACATCACGAAGGCATGGTTGCCGCCATCGCCTTTGAAAGCCTTGTCAAAATGTTCGCCCTGCTTGCTGTCGGCATTTTTGTCTGCTTCTTCATGTTTGCCGGATTGGGCGACCTGTTTGATCAGGCCGCGGTAAATCCGCAAACCGCATCCTTGATGCAACTGCCCGAAAACGGCAGCGCGCGCTGGATGACGTTGATGATGCTGTCCATGGCAGCAATCCTGACATTGCCGCGCCAGTTTCAGGTGATCATCGTTGAAAATGTCGATGAACGTCACCTGTCAACCGCAAGCTGGGCCTTTCCGCTTTATCTGCTGGCAATGAATTTGTTCGTCCTGCCAATTGCCTTGGCAGGCCTTGGCGTTTTACCAAGCTGGGCCGATCCGGATTTCTTTGTAATTTCCGTACCCCTTTTTGAAGGCCATTCGCTGCTGGCCCTGATTGCCTATGTCGGCGGTTTATCCGCGAGCACCAGCATGGTGATCGTCGCAACAATCGCACTGTCGACCATGGTCTGTAACGACCTTGTTGTTCCGGCATTGCTGCGTATTCGATGGCTGCGTTTCACCGAACGTGATGACCTGACCGGTCTTCTGATTTTCATCCGGCGTGCTTCCATCGTGCTGGTGGTATTCATGGGATTTGCCTATTACCGGTCTGCCGGGGCCAGTGACGCCTTGGCTGAAATCGGTCTGATTTCCTTTGCATCCACCGCACAATTCATACCGATCATGATTGGTGGCCTTTACTGGAAAGGCGGCACCAAAATCGGTGCGCAGGTCGGGCTTGTGATCGGTTTTGCCATATGGGCCTATACCCTGTTGCTGCCATCGCTTGCCGATAGTGGCTGGATGGACCCGGCGCTGATCGAACATGGTGCCTTCGGCCATCCATGGCTGCGTCCGGAAAGCCTGTTCGGGCTAACCGGGTTCGAGCCCCTGACCCATGCCCTGATCTGGTCAATCACACTCAATACAGCAGCCTATGTCCTGATCAGCCTTTTCACATCGCCAAGCGCCCTTGAACGCATTCAGGCCACCCTGTTTGTCGATGCGTTTCTGCGAAAAGGGCAGGAAACCGTTATCTGGCGGTCATCAGCAACGATTGACGATCTGTATGAACTGGTTGAACGTTTTCTTGGCCGTGAACGCGCGTTTCATTCCTTTCGCGATTTCGGTTGGACGCGCGAAACGCCATGGCGCGGCAAAGGTGAAGCCAATACCGACATGATCGCCTTTACCGAGCGGTTGCTTGCCGGTTCGATCGGGGCGGCGTCTGCACGTGTGATGGTATCTTCGGTCGCCAAGGGCGAAATGGTCAGTCTTGATGAAGTTCTCGAAATTCTTGAAGAAACATCGCATGTGATCGAATATTCCCAGCGACTTGAACAGAAATCGCACGAACTCGAACGTGCCGCTGCCGAGTTGCGGGCTGCCAATGAACGGCTTAAGGAGCTGGACCGCCTCAAGGATGAATTCCTGACCATGGTCAGTCACGAATTCAGAACGCCGCTAACCTCGATCCGGTCCTTTTCCGAAATTCTTGTCGACACACCGGAACTTGATCCCGAACGCGCCGAACATTTCATGGGCATCATCGTACGCGAAAGCGAACGGCTGACCCGCCTGATCGACGATCATCTTGATCTTGCCAGGCTTGAGGCCGGTCATTCCGACTGGCGGCCGGAGGATGTTGATC
>CBIHMD010000431.1:0-3336 GCA_966210655.1 uncultured Thalassospira sp. | reverse complement strand
GCCGGTGATGGCCGATGCATCCGGAGTGGGGGGGGGTGACGGTGGTGCAAGCGATCTCGTTCTGCCATGGGCGGCTGGCGATACATCGATGGCCGGAGTTAAGGGCCTGCCGGTCAATCCGGCCGAACAGGCAACGATTACCGACGCCGCCCCGGTGGCCGGTGTTGAAACGTTGGCAATGAACGGTTCATCGGCTGCGGCCGCGATATCCGGCACGAAGGCCTATAATGCGGCTGATCTGGTGACGCCCTGGGGGGGCGCTGCAAGTAATGTCGGTGCCAATCCGGTAACTGGTCCGACCGCAGCGCAAACTGTGGCGCAGTCGGTTGCCCCGCAAGTAGCAGCAACATCTTCCGATGATCCGGCAATCCAAGCCGCCCAGCGCCTTTTGGCGCAGGCGGGGGACGATATTGCGGGCACAAATATCAATGCGCAAGATGCCGATCCGGCCGAACTGGCAGTTGCGATAGCCCGTGCCGGACAGACCGACATTGCATCAAACATGACCATGCGCGCCGCAGAGGCGGGAGGAAACGGTCATCAGGGTATGATCCAGCGAGCCTCCTTTAGCAGCGATAATGGCGGTACAGTCTGGGCGCGTGCACAAAGTTCGGGCCGTTTGAGCCGTGGCCCGTCGCAGTTTGCCGTGTCCCCGGAAATTGCCGCACGCGAAGCAAAATATGCCAAGCTTGACCAGGATGATGTGACCAAACAGGCAGCATCGCAGAAGTCCGATACAGGACCATCAGCACAGCAGGGGCAACAAGGTCCGTTGAGTGCTGCGGAAATGGCGGCACGCTTTAATGCGGCCCTTGGCCATGATCGAGCACAGACGATGGCAAATGATGCTGTCGCACGGGATAAACCCTCGGTCAGCAATCAGGCGAACCGCGATGATGGTGCCAATACCCGGGACGTTGCGCGCAATGACAGTTCAGCCGAGGCCGAACCCATCCATCCCTTGATGGAGCAGGCGCAAACCCATGTGCAGAATGACGAACCGGTCGGTGTCTGGTTCAGCCAGACCATGATGGACGGGTTGAAGAAATATCAGGCCATGCAGCAAAGTCGTCAGATGGAAGGCGATTCGATCTGACCACTGCTATCAAGCCCAAGTCATGAAAAACCCGGCAACCGTATGATCGCCGGGTTTTGTTTTGATCTGGTAATGAAGCCTTAGCGGTTGAGAAAACCGACGATTTCCTTGACCTCGCGCAGGATCGGCTGGGCAATGGCGTCCGCACGTTCTGCACCCTTTGCCAGAACCTCATCGATATAGGCATTGTCGGCTTTCAGACGCGCCATTTCTTCGGTGATCGGTGCCAGTTTTTCGACAACGACATCGGTCAGGGCCTGTTTGAAGCCCGAGAACTGGATCCCACCATGTTCTGCTAGAACGTCAGCAACATTTGCGTCGGTCAGGGCCGCATAGATGGTGATCAGGTTTTTGGCTTCGGGGCGGCCTTCAAGGCCGACGGCCTCGCTTGGCAGCGGTTCCGGATCGGTTTTGGCCTTACGGATTTTTTTCGCCAGCGTATCGGCATCGTCGGTCATGTTAATGCGCGACATATCCGATGCATCGGATTTCGACATCTTTTTCGTACCGTCACGCAGAGACATCACACGCGTTGCCGGGCCAAGGATCAGCGGATCGGGCTGCGGGAAAAATTCAACGCCAAAATCATTATTGAACTTGATCGCAATGTCGCGGGTTAGTTCAAGATGCTGCTTCTGGTCTTCGCCGACCGGAACATGGGTCGCCTTGTAGGCTAGAATGTCGGCCGCCATCAGGCTCGGATAGGCATAAAGACCAAGCGACGCGTTTTCACGGTTCTTGCCGGCCTTTTCCTTGAACTGGGTCATGCGGTTGAGCCAGCCGATGCGCGCGACACAGTTGAAAATCCAGGCCAGTTCGGCATGGGCCGAAACCTGGCTTTGATTGAACAGGACATGTTTTTCCGGATCGATGCCCGATGCGATCATGCTGGCGGCGAGTTCGCGGATATTGGAACGCAGTTCATTGGGCTCTTGCCAGACGGTGATGGCATGAAGATCAACGACGCAGAAGATGCATTCGAAATCCTTCTGAAGCGCGACCCAGTTACGGATTGCGCCAAGATAGTTGCCAAGATGAAGGTTACCGGTGGGCTGAGCACCCGAAAAAACACGTTCCATAGCGATGTCGTCCATTTCCAAAAAATATGTTGATTGACCTGCATGCTCCGCCAGGTTTTGGACACCCGCCGGCGGACGAGCCTGCAAATCTTCGGGCGGGAGTTAAGCCGCCGGACCGGATTTGGTCAAGCGGCTTGTCCCGAAATGACGGAAATAAGGTGCAATAATCGTCTTCAGGCAGGGGTGCCGCGTTTCAGGGTTGCTTTCAGTTCCGAGAAACTGGTTGCGCCCGAAAGCTGTGCGGTCACGGCGTAAAGCAGCAACCCGCCACCGACCAGCCCGGCCATGGTGATGATGCGCGTGATTGACAGGGCGTCATTTTGCCATAGCCAGTCGATGGTGAACCACAGGGCAAGCCCCATCAGAACCGATGACAGTAAAATGCGCGGCACCCGGCGTTTAAGGCGGTCGTCAAAGACAAGATCACCGCGTTTGTGCAGAATCCAGGCAAGTGCGCCTGCATTGATCCAGACCGAGGTTGATGTCGCGGCTGCGATGCCAAGATGGCCGAAGGTCGGCATCAGGGCGATGATCAGAACGATATTGATCACCATGGCGGAAATGCCGATGCGGATCGGGGTTCTGGTATCCTCGCGCGCAAAGAATCCCGGTGCGAGAACTTTGACCAGAACCGATGCGGGCAAGCCAAAGGCAAACACAGTCAACGCCATGCCGGTCATTAGTGTTTCACTGGCACCAAAGGCACCGCGTTCAAACAGCACATTGATGATCGGAATGCCCATCACGCCAAGTGCGACCGCAGAGGGCAGGGTCAGAAGCAACGCGATTTCGATGCCGCGATTCTGGCTGTACATTGCGATTTTCGGGTCTGAACCCTGAAGCTGACGCGACAGGGTCGGTAAAAGGGCGGTACCAATCGCAATGCCGATAACGCCGAGCGGCAATTGATGCACACGGTCGGCATAGTACAGCCAGGACACCGCCCCATCTGAAACAAGAGATGCCAGCATGGTATCGATCAGAAGGTTAAGCTGATAGACGCCTGCGCCGATCATGCCCGGGATCATGCGTTTGCCCAGCAATTTCACCCGATCATCAATTTTGGGGAGTTGCCATTTAATGGCAAAACCGGCGCGCTTGCAGGCAATCACCAGACAGATAAACTGTGCAACACCGGCAATCGCGACCCCCCATGACAGG
>CBIHMD010000430.1:0-3340 GCA_966210655.1 uncultured Thalassospira sp. | reverse complement strand
GGCTTTGATAAAGGATCAGGGCAAGGCGCTCACTTTTGAAGACGCTGCCCGCACCTATGTCGCCGAAATTAAAGCCCCAGTCCTTCGAAGCCCAAAACATCTAGCACAATGGTCCAAATCGCTTGAGGATTACGTTTTTCCGTCCATTGGCAAAATGGGGGTTGGCGATATCGAAACCGCGCACATTGTCGCGCTTTTGCAGCCGATCTGGCGCGACAAAACAGAAACGGCAACGCGGGTACGTGGGCGGATTGCGAACGTTCTGGATTGGGCAATATCCGCCGGTTTTCGCAACACTGCTAACCCTGCGGCCCTGCCCTTGGTCAAGCCGCTTCTGGCCGATGCAACCAAACTGAAAAAAGCCAAAAAGCGGAACCAACCCGCGCTGCCGGTCGATGATGCTTTCCGGTTTATGGAAGATTTGCGAGAACGCGACACGATCACGGCAATTGCATTGCGTTTTGGCATTCTTACGGCCTCACGCCCCGGCGAAATTCGCAACGCTGAATGGCCCGAAATTGATCTTAAAAACCGTCGCTGGACGATCCCCGCAAGCCGCATGAAGGCAGGCCGGGCGCACGTTGTCCCGCTGTGTGACGAGGCGGTTAAAATCCTCGAAAACATGCCGCGAATGGCCGATTCGGACCTAATTTTCAATGCTGCGAAGGGTGGGACAATATCTGAAAACGGGCTGAGGAATGTCATCCACCGAATGCACGGTCAGGATGTTACCAATGGCGGACAGGGCTACGTCGATCCGAAACAGGAAAATGCAATCATAACGGCGCACGGTTTCCGATCAACTTTTGCCGAATGGGCACGAAAACAACGCGACTTTGCTGACGAAGTGTCAGAGCTTGCGCTGGCGCACGTCAATTCAGACGCAACCAGAACGGCCTACAAACGGGATGAGTTAATCGAACAGCGCACCGCGATGATGTCGCGATGGGGTGACTTCCTTACCCGCCCGATGGGTGAGGGTGGCAATGTTGTCGAGATTGAGAAGGTGCGGGCATGATCGGAACACCATATGAGTTCCCGAATATCCCCGAAGATATGCGCGACGCATGGCCTTGGGTGATAGCCATTGATGCTTGGGATTACTGTGATGCCAACGAATTAACGAACTTGTTGCGCACGCAAGAAATACCAGTTCCTTTGCGGCCTGTGATTGCCGACATTGTTTCCGGCGATAGAAAGCAAAATAAAAAAGCGGCGGCAAAGCTAAGAATCCCTACATCGGAGCGGATGAAAATAGCGGGGACTATTTCTACAATCGTAGGGCTAATGCAGATAATTCGCTGTGACATCATTGATGATGATTATCCGGGTCAGCAAGGTGCCGAAATGCTTTCCGACAGACTAGGCCAAGAGCCCAGTCAAATTGTTGCTGAGCTAAACGAAGAATTAAGAAAACTGATCAGCGAAGCTGCATCGGATTTGAACGTCAGCACTGAAACAATTGAAAATTTGCTGAGAAGTTTCAGGGAAAAGGTAAAAAACTGGCCTTGCGTGTAGAACAACAGGCATTTGTATTACACGAGGCAATGTGACGGGGTGGTTTGCATGTGAATAATGAGGTGTGTCGCAACAAAGTGAAAGACACATCATCATGCATTATCAAAACGTTTTCCTTTCGGACAAAAATGTCGCCGCCCGCCTTGACGTAAGCCGTGCAACGATCTGGCGTTGGGCGCAAGCTGGTGACTTCCCAAAACCCGTAAAACTTTCCGTCCACTGCACCCGCTGGCGTTCCCAAGATATTGAGAAATGGGAAGAATCCCGTTTTGGGGGTGCGGCATGATGGAGCGCACCGAACTTACACCCGGAACTTTTCTGACCTTCGAACAAGTCTCCGAACGCCTAGTTGGCTTCGCCGACTGGCCGGGCGGGATTTACCGTTTCCCCGAACCAATCCCTACAAAGGACGGTCCTAAATGGCGGGCGGAAGATATTTCCAGATACGAAAATCGGCTTTGCGATCTTTTGGGCGAGGCGTGATGTCATGCCCGAAAAAGAAAACCCCGGCACGGGTGGTGCCGTGTCCGGGGGTATGCTTGATGAGCATGTAAACCATAACCATAACGACAATCATTCGCAAGAACAAAATGGCAACAGGGACAAGCCGCTCGTATTGCGTCTGGACTTCCGGCCCTTCGCCAGCGATTTGCAAGATGCTGTAGGGTGCCGTTTGACGCCAACAGAAATGGCGTTAATTTTCACGTTGGCGGATAGCGAAGAGGTGCATTCATATTCTCGATCAGCGGCATTTTATGACCGACCAAGGCGTTATCAGAATGGCCTTTTTACGCGAAAAAAAGTGGTCGGTGCGGTTGATCGTTTGGCCCGCATGGGTTGGCTCGAAAACTGGGTGCAATCCGTAGGTGTGCGGGGAAGGCAAAGCACTGCGTCGGCCACGCCGGAACTGGTTGATCTTTACGGGCAAGTGATCGGGGGCGATAAACCGGCCCTTCTTTTGCCGCGTGAGACTGTGATTCTGAAAGACGAAAACAAAATCCTGGTCGATTATCGAGACACTGCGCAAGCACGTTCAATGCGGCGCGGGTTGGAACGATATAATGAGGCGCTTGGGGGTATTGATGTTTCCGGTGCAAAAGTTTCCCCAGTGGTCAGAATTTTCAATCGCTCATTTGACCGGGCGGGGCGGTTTTATTGTCACGGCGATAGCTGGCAGAACATAAAATCAAGTGAACGTTCGTTGATTCTGCTTGATGGTGAAAGCACTGTAGAACTCGACTTTGTAAGTATCCATCCGACCATACTGTATGGGGAGCGTGGGTTAACCCCACCGCCCGACTGCTATGACATCGAAGGCTATCCACGCAAGGCTGTTAAGCGGGCAACATTGATCCTTTTAAACGCCCTCACAGAACGCCAAGCCATCGGGAGTATTGTTGACACCCTTGATCCCGCTATAGCTTGCCCACGCAGCACACAGGCCCACCATGCGGCCCGCGATATGGTTGCTAAGATCAAACTTAAACACGCGCCAATTTCCGACGCATTTGGATCGGATGCTGGAGCGAGATTGATGTCGATGGACGCAAAAATTATGGCCAACATTATCGGCGATTTGCTTTGTCAGGGGATCGTCCCACTTTGCATTCACGATAGCGTAATTGTTCCAGCATCAAAGGCCTCTGTCGCCCGTGAAGTCATGGCAAAAGCCGCGAACGATGTGCTCGGTTTTGATGTTGCGGTATCGCTTAAATCCTAAGCCATAATTGATCAACTTATTAAATAATATCAGTACTCTACACCCTAGAGGGACCACATATGAGGGGGTGGTTGTGTTGTGGGGGTGTTTCCCTCTTTCCTG
>CBIHMD010000429.1:0-3346 GCA_966210655.1 uncultured Thalassospira sp. | reverse complement strand
GACGCCTTTCATCATCCACCAGCCGAGCTATTCGATGCTGAACCGCTGGGTCGAAACCGAAGGTTTGCTTGATACCCTGTCCGAACTTGGCATTGGCTGCATTGCTTTCTCGCCGCTTGCCCAAGGGCTTCTGACCAACAAATACCTGAACGGTGTGCCGGAAAATTCCCGTGCTGCCCTTGAAGGGTCGTTCCAGTCCGGCATGCTGTCCGAAGACAACCTGAACCGTGTGCGGGCACTGAACGAAATCGCCAAACGTCGTGGTCAGACACTGGCACAGATGGCGATTGCATGGGTCCTGCGTCGCCCGGAAATCACGTCGGCCCTGATTGGGGCGCGTCATGTCGAACAGCTTGATAACAGCCTTGATGCCCTGAATAACCTTGAATTCAGTGCCGAGGAACTGGCTGAAATCGACAAATACGCGACCGATGGCGGCCTGAACCTGTGGCAGAAATCATCTGATTCCGAAGCCTCGGTCTGATCGGTTTCGAACCTTTGATCAATCCCCGGTATGCCTGTCGTGCCGGGGATTTGTTTATCAGTTATCCGCCATCGGCATGGTGCCGGCCAGATCGCGCAATGTATCAAGCACGGCCTTGGCCCCGGTACTCAGCGGGCGATCCTGAAGCCAGGACAGCATCACCTTGCGCGACAATTGCGGATTGACGATCCGCCGTGCCTTGAGCCGCCCGGTCGATAGTTCCATCACCAATGAGCTTCGCGGCAAAACCGTATGGCCGAGATCACGATGGACCAGATCGACCAGAACCCGCAATGCATCGGCTTCGACCACCGGGGTTAGGGGGCGACCGGCACGAAATGCTGCTTCCTGCATTTTGGCACGCAGCCCGTGTTTCGGGGTTGGCATGATCAATGGCAGTGCCAGAACATCTTCATAGGCAATTTCGGTTTCGCCTTCGCCAACGCGCGACGGATGGGATATCAGAAACAGGTCTTCGCGCCACAATGGCTCGGCATGCAGGCTGCGCGATATCATGCCGTCATGCAGGATGCCGATATCAAGACGGCCCGATAGCAATCCTTCCTGCACGTCACCTGTCAGATCCTCGGCAATCGAGATGTTCAGATCGGGATAGCGTTCGCGCAATGCTTCGACCAGCGCACCGGTAATGACGATCCCGGCACTGGGCGGCACACCGACATGGACATGACCGGTCACCTTGCTGCGTCGGGCCGAAAGATCTGCCTCCAGCCGTGCGAGATCACCCAGAATAACCCGTGCCCGTTCGGCCAGCATCTGGCCGGCTTCGGTCAGTTTGACCCCGCGTCCTGTCCGTTCCAGCAGGCGGGTATCAAGTGCTTCTTCCAGAAGGTTAAGCTGCCGGCTAAGAGCTGGTTGTGACAGGTTCAGCCGGTCGGCTGCGCGCGACAGGCTGCCAAGTTCGGCAATGTGAACAAAGCTTCGAAGCTGTTTGATGTCCATTTATCTGCAATCCAAAAGGAATATGAACCGGCGGATGTTTCATTAGATATAGCAAATCCTGATATCTGATAACATTTAATTCGAATTGAATAATGACTGTGCGCGGCAGATAGTTGAGGTCGAGAGAGACCGGAGACAATAATGACAAAACCATCCGCGCCATCAGATGCCAAATCCGTGGCAAAGCCATCGGGTTCGGCCCTGACCCTTGTATTGCTGTCGACTGTGGCATTTGCGATGAAGGGGCTGTTGGCGAAATACGTTTATGCCACCGGCATGACGGTGGATGGTTTGCTGCTGTTGCGTTTTCTGATCGCGATGCCGTTTTTCTGGATCGGTGTTTATCTGTTTGGCAAACACCGCCCGGGCGAACGTACGATGAAGCCAGTCGACATTCTCTGGGGCGCACTTTATGGCGGGCTGTTCTTTGCCGCTTCCTTGTTTGATTTCACCGCCGTGTCGGTGATTGAAGTCACCGTCTCGCGGATCGTGCTTTTCACATTCCCGGCCATCGTCCTGATCCTTGAATGCCTGCATAAGTGGCGGCTTCCTCCCTTGCGCCAGTTTGTCTGCTTTGCGGTCACTTATGTCGGGTTGGTACTTGTTCTCGCCCCCAACGGGATCGGTGCTGTTTCAGATCAGCTTTGGCTGGGGGCGTCGCTCGCGTTTGCATCCGCCCTGACTTATGCCTGTTACCTTTATTTCGGGCAGCGGATGATCTCGGTCATTGGATCGATGCATTTTGCCGCCCTGGTCAACACGATGGCCGGTGCATCGATGATCATCTATGAACTGATCGTCACCAAGCCGCTGAACCTGAATGTTGACGGGGTTTTGTGGACGGCAGGCATTTCGATTTTTTGCACCGTGATCCCGTTCTTCCTGCTTTATGAAGGCATCCGGCGGATTGGCGCAACACAGGCGGCTCTTATTTCACTTTCCGGCCCCGCCATGACATTCTTTGCGGCATGGCTGTTGCTCGGTGAAGTTCTTACCACACCGCAGGCACTGGGCTTTGCCGTTGTCATTGTCGGTGTTGCTTCGATCAAGAACGGGGTGACACTGGCCGGTCTTGGCCGGTTATTGGCCCGGCCGTTCTTTTCGGCAACCGGGCGTTCAGTGCATTCAGACAAGTGACATGACTGCAGGGTCGCGCCTATGACGACTTAATCAGTAAAGGTCGCTATATCGGATTTCGTCAAGCTGGGCGAAAACGATCTTCCATGTCTCGTCCTGTTTGAGCAGGGCAAAGGCATAATCGCAATCAAAGATCAGATTGTTTTCCGAATTGCCAAACCGGAACGATACAATGGCGCGCGATCCGCCGGGCAGGGCGGAATGCTGTTCGATCAGCATCGATTTGGCCATCGCCAGATCGGCGTTTTGCTACTCGCCAAAAAATGACTGGTTATATTTGTGCAGATCCTCAAGTGAGCCGATGGCATGTACCCCCATCAGGTCATTGATCAGGCACGGGAAGTTATAGAACGCGTCGAGGGCGTCTGCTTCGAATTTAAGATGTGCATCGGCATAGCGGCGAAAAAAGCTGCCCAGATCTTCCATCGGATATTTTTCCTTCCGCTTTTGCCTGTGCTGATCACTCGGCGATCAGATCAAGCCATCCTTGTTCATCCAAAACAGTAACACCTAATTCTTCCGCTTTCTTTAATTTGGATCCCGCACCCGGTCCTGCAACCAGAAAATCTGTTTTCGCCGAAACGGAACCGGCGACTTTTGCGCCAAGGCTTTCCGCCTTGACCTTGGCCTCGTTGCGCGAAAACAGTTCCAGTTTACCGGTAAAGACAACCGTTTTGCCGCTAACGGGGCTGTCTGTAACCTGCGGTGCTTCGACATCTTCGATGGTCAGAACGGCCTGCAGGTCATCAAGAACATCGCGGT
>CBIHMD010000428.1:0-3352 GCA_966210655.1 uncultured Thalassospira sp. | reverse complement strand
ATATCAAGGAACAGCTTGATCAGGCACGCGGCGAACTTGAACGCGCGATGCGTGACGGGCGGCTCGACCGTGCAGGGCAGCTTCAATACGAAGAAATCCCTGCACTGGAAAGGTTGCTTGAAAAGGCTGAAGACGATCAGGCCGATGGCATGAAAGAAGAAGCGGTGACTGAAAAGCACATTGCTTCGGTCGTGTCGCGCTGGACGGGTATTCCGGTCGACAAGATGCTGGAAGGCGAACGTGAAAAGCTGCTGGGGATGGAAGACATCCTGCGCAAACGCGTCGTCGGTCAGGATGAAGCGGTGCGGTCGATTTCAAACGCGGTACGGCGTGCACGTGCCGGGTTGCAGGACCCGAACCGGCCGATGGGGTCGTTCCTGTTCCTTGGCCCGACCGGTGTGGGTAAAACCGAATTGACCAAGGCGCTTGCGCAATTCCTGTTTGATGACGAACAGGCCATGGTCCGCATTGATATGTCGGAATTCATGGAAAAGCATGCGGTCGCGCGTTTGATCGGTGCGCCTCCGGGCTATGTCGGGTACGAGGAAGGCGGTTCGCTGACGGAGGCGGTGCGTCGTCGTCCCTATCAGGTGGTTCTGTTTGACGAGGTCGAAAAAGCCCACCCTGATGTGTTCAACGTTCTGTTGCAGGTCCTTGACGAAGGTCGTCTGACCGACGGGCACGGGCGGACGGTCGACTTCCGCAATACACTGATTATTCTGACATCTAACCTTGGGGCCGATATTCTGGCCAATCAGGAAGAAGGTCATGACAGCAGTGAATTACGCGGCCAGGTCATGGAAGTCGTGCGGGCATCGTTCCGTCCGGAATTCCTCAACCGGCTGGACGAAGTCCTTCTGTTCCATCGCCTGAAACGTGCACAGATGGATACGATTGTCGATATCCAGTTGGGTCGCCTTGAAAAGCTGCTGTTTGACCGGAAAATCACCCTGCAACTCGACGAGTTTGCCAAAAGCTGGCTGGCCGACAAGGGATATGATCCAGTTTATGGTGCGCGTCCGCTTAAACGGGTCGTCCAACGCTATCTGCAAAACCCGCTGGCGATGCAGATACTTGAAGGTACGGTCAAGGACGGCGACACCATCCCGGTTTCTGCCGAAGGCGGTCAGTTGCGGCTGAATGGCAAGAAGATCGAATTGGTCGACTGATCAATCATCGCGCATTTGAAATGTTACAAAACCCCGGTCATTGATCGGGGTTTTGTCTTTTCATGGCCATGATCTGCTTGCAGGATAAGGAAAATATCCAAACAAGGGGACAACCATGAACGTGCCGCCACTGAAATCCAAACCATTTACACGTCTGATCGTATCGGCATCATTTCTGGCTCTGCTGGCCGGTGCCGGAACCAATGCATCCGCACAGTCCTTTTTTGACAAGGCGAAAGAGGCGCTTGGAAGCGTGACCGGGAATTCGGGCAGTACCGGCAGTACCAATTCGGGCGGTAATTCTGCGGCGATGGCAGGGCTTTCGGATGAAACGGTTTCCAATGCCCTGCGACAGGCACTTGATAAAGGTGTGGAGGTTGTCACCACCGATCTTGGCGTGACTGACGGTTTCAATGCCGATCCGGTGGCGCATATTCCGCTGCCTGATAGTGTCAAACACGCGCAATCGTTGCTAAGTGCGGCGGGGCTTGGCAGTTATGGTGAGGAAATTGAGCTGCGGATGAACCGTGCCGCCGAACAGACGATGCAGGATGCCGGCGGTATTCTTGCCGATGCTGTCAGTCGCATGACGCTCGAAGATGCCAAGGGTATTCTGGATGGGCCGGAAGATGCCGCGACAAAATATCTGCGTCGTGTATCGGGCGGGGATATTGAAAACAGATTGCGACCAGTGATTGGCGAAGCATTGGCCGAAACCGGCGCGTTGCAGCTTTATGATCAGATGATGGGGCAGTACGACACATTGCCGATGGTGCCCGATATCAAGGCATCACTTTCCGATCATGCCACCAACAAGGCGATGGATGGCCTGTTTTATTACATCGCCAAACAGGAAGCCGATATCCGCAACGACCCGGCGCGCTGGACCACGGATGTGTTAAAAAAGGTCTTTTCAACAGTGAACTGAACGGCTTAGCGATAACGTTCGGGAAGCTGTTGCCAACGTTTGCGCATGGCGTCGATTTTGTCGTCGGGGACGCCGTGGACATTGCGAAATTGTCCGTGGCACTCAATGATTTGCAATGCGGCATGGTGGCGTTCTGCCATGTCGAGATAGGCCTGCATTTCCCATATTTCACTGAATGTGTTGGAAACAACAACGCCTTGTCCGGCGGACAGATGACCGTCGCATTCGGTTTCGCAGCGTGCATGGACGTCACGCAGTTTGCGGCCATCAAACCGGTAATCGCCATTGTGGTCGATCATGAACTGATCTGCTTCGAGATGGATGGTGCCGGTCTTTTCGCAAATCGTTGCGGCAAGGGTGGATTTGCCTGATCCGGGAAGGCCCCGGATCAGGGTTAATGTCGGTTTTTCTGCCAGATGGTTTACCATCGGCCCGGCTTATTGACCGCCGCGTTTGCGCTGATACAGGGTATCAAGCGCCTGACCATAGGCCGCCTTGATCTTGTGGCGGCGGATTTTCATTGATGGTGTCAGCATCTCGTTTTCAATCGAGAACGGGCTTTCGGCGAAGGTAAAGCTTCGGACTTTTTCAATTGTCGAAAGGCGTCCGTTGACATGATCTACAGCCGTACGAATTTTTTTACGGAATTCCTCGTTCTGGCCAAGGATATCGATATTGTTTTCAATCCCGTTTTCCTTGGCAAATTCGCGCATGAAATCTTCGTCCGGCCACAGAACAGCAACCAGATAGGGTTTGTCATCGCCGTAAATCATAGCCTGGGAAATCTCGGTTTCGAGTGTCAGAAGGCCCTCGATCCGTTGGGGCGAGATATTGTCGCCCCCGGAATTGACAATGATATCCTTTTTACGGTCCGTGATGACAAGGCTGCCTTCCTCGTCGAACTTGCCGATATCGCCCGTATGCAGCCAGCCATTGATGATGGTGGCTGCGGTCACTTCCGGCAGGTTCCAGTAACCCTTCATCATGCTTTCGCCGCGCAGCAGGATTTCACCGTCATCGGCGATTTTGGCCTCGGCCCCAACCATCGGCGGGCCGACAGAACGCAGTTTGTTGTTTTCGGCACGGTTACACGATACAACCGGGGCGAATTCGGTTTGACCATATCCCTGCAAGATGCGAATGCCGCACGAGACGAACAATACACCCAGTTCGTAGTTCAGCGGCCCGCCACCCGAGACCATCGCCTTGATCCTGCCGCCGAAACGCTGGCGCAATTTGCGGCGCAGCAGAATTT
>CBIHMD010000427.1:0-3356 GCA_966210655.1 uncultured Thalassospira sp. | reverse complement strand
GGTCGTTACGGTCATTCCGATCCCGACGATTGCGGCGATTGTCATTGCGATCCCGACGTTCGCGGCGCGGCCGTGCCGGTGCCGGGGCGGTCGTGCTGCGCTGGCGACCAGCACGTACACCTTCCTGATCGAAGCTGTCGGCATCCTGACCTTCGCTGTCGGCAGCAACAACCTGATCTTCAACTTGGCCTTCCGGTGCGCTGTGGTCACGATCCCGGCGAAGCGCGGTTGCCTGTGCATCATCGGCAGGCGATTTGACGCGCGGTGCGCTTTCAAATTCCTGACGGCGCGAACGGCGACGACCACCACGTTTGCCGCGACGGCGGCGTTTGCGCTGTGCCTCGTCATCGTCATCATCTTCGTTATCGTCCTGATCAGAACGATCCGATGCGTCGGCGGCATCATCGGATGCGTCGGCGTCATTCTGATCATTGCGATCATCGCGTTCATCATTGCGGCCACGACGGCGGCGACGGCGACGGCGGCGTTTGTTGCCCTGATCATCATCATCGCGCTGATCGCGGGTGTCACGGGCTTCGGCGACGTCATCTTCTTCGTCGTCCTCGTCCGCTTCAACCGGGCTTTCAATCGCCGTCAGCGAAACGCTGTCGGTGTTCAGAACCGGCAGGGATTCTTCCTCGTCACCTTTTTTCGCACGTGTGCGTTCGATGCGGTGATCGGGCGAAATCAGGCTGTCATCGCCAAAGATCATGACGGTGAAGCCATAACGCTGTTCGATTTCGGCCAGTGTATCGCGTTTGCGGTTCAGGATATAAAGCGCGACTTCGCTTGCGACATGCACGGTAAGGGCACCGGAACGACGACGCATGCCTTCTTCTTCAAGAACACGCAGCAGATGAAGGGCGGCACTTTCGATCGAACGGACAAGGCCGACACCGCGGCAATGTGCGCAAACCTCGAACGCGCTTTCAACAAGCGACGGACGCAGGCGCTGACGCGACATTTCCAAAAGACCGAACGGGCTGATACGGCCGATCTGCAGGCGGGCACGGTCATTGCGCATCGCTTCTTTAAGCTTGCGTTCAACCGATCCCTGATTGCGGTGGTCTTCCATATCGATGAAGTCGACAACGATCAGACCGGCAAGGTCGCGCAGGCGCAACTGACGGGCCAGTTCTTCGGCGGCTTCAAGGTTGGTCTTGTATGCGGTTTCTTCGATGTTGCGTTCACGGGTCGAACGGCCCGAGTTAACGTCAATCGCGACCAGTGCTTCGGTCGGGTTGATAACGATATAACCACCCGATTTAAGCTGAACGACCGGATTGAGCATCGCGTCAAGCTGGCTTTCCACTTGGAAACGGTGGAACAGCGGCACGCCCTGATCTTTATAGGGCTGCACACGCTTTGCATGTGACGGCATCAACATCTTCATGAAGTCTTTGGCGATCCGGTAACCTTCGTCACCTTCGACCAGAACTTCATCAACATCGCGTGCATAAAGGTCACGGATGGAACGTTTGATCAGATCGGCTTCTTCATAAATCAGGCACGGTGCCTGGCTCTGAAGGGTGGTTTCGCGGATACGGTCCCACAAACGCATCAGATAATCGAAGTCGCGTTTAATCTCTGCCTTGGTGCGTTCCGAACCGGCGGTACGCACGATCACGGCCATGCCGTCCGGAATTTCCAGCTCGGCCAGAATGGATTTCAGGCGTTTGCGGTCCTGTGCATTGGTGATCTTGCGCGAAATGCCGCCACCACGCGGGGTATTTGGCATCAGAACGCAATAACGACCCGCCAGCGACAGGAAGGTCGAAAGGGCGGCACCCTTGTTGCCACGTTCTTCCTTGACAACCTGCACCAGCAAAATCTGGCGGCGCTTGATCACTTCCTGAATTTTATAGCGTTTCTGCATCTGCGGACGATGACTGTCGGAGAATTCATCCCCGTCATCGCCACCCAGATCGTCGATTTCTTCTTCTTCCTCGGCGGCACCTGCCGGTTCGATTTCGATATCGACGGTCAGTTCTGCAATCTCGGCAGACATGGCAGCATTTCCGCCACCCGAACCATCACTGTCATCGCCGTCATTCGACGATGCGTCCGCGCTGTCATCACCAGATGCCTCGACATCATTGGTTTTTTTGCGGCGTTTGTGTGTGCGACGACGGCGCGGTTTTGCGTCTTCGTCGTTGGTATCGTCACTTGCCGCTGTGTCGTTTTCCTGCGGGGCGTCTGCCGCGACGGTGGCTGCACTATCGGCATTTTCGTCGGTTGCCGGTGCATTGGCATCGGTTTCAACCGCAGTTTCGTCCGATGCCTTCGCACGCGGTTTGCGGCGATTGCGGGTACGGGCCGGTTTCTTGTCTTTTTTCGGGGTATCGTTGCCCTCGGATGCGTCGCCGATATTGTCTTCGACGATGTCGGCATCCTTGACGTCGCTGTGGCTACGCGAAAGTGCTTCGCGATCTGCGACCGGGATCTGGTAATAATCGGAATGGATTTCGCTGAAGGCAAGGAAGCCATGGCGGTTTCCGCCGTAATCGACGAAGGCCGCCTGCAAGGACGGTTCTACACGCGTCACTTTCGCGAGATAGATATTTCCTTTTATTTGCTTCTTGGTCGAAGTTTCGACGTCGTATTCTTCTAGGCGATTTCCATTAATAACAACGACGCGGCTTTCTTCCGCGTGCGTCGCATCGATAAGCATGCGTTTGACCATTCGGAACCTGTTCCTGAAGGTCCCGCCAGTTTCCTGCGTAAAGCGATGTTGCGCTGGTATGCAAACAAACCGGCGTATCCGGAGGCGCCGTCCATCAAGGTCGCGATATGTCCTGTATATATCTGGTTCATCGCGTTTCGGCTGCTCTTCCGGTTCGGACCTGGTTTTAGTGTTGAAACAAAAATTGGTTGCGTAATCTCGAGCGCGCCAAGACAGCCTTGAATGGGAGGGCTCTATCGGGAGCGGGAATTGCCGCGTCACCGAGACACCGACCCGAGAACTGGCCTCGTCGCGTCCTCAGTCTGGCGGATTAATAAGGTTCACACCGCAAGACATAGGAATCTCGGGTGCAACATATCCCTTTTGAAGTCGCGCGACAAACAGTTTTGTTACGTTGTCCGATGACTTTATTGCGGTTGAATTGAAAATGGCAAAGTTTTTCGCCCGATTGCGCCAATCACGGATGCCTTCTGCCAAATCCATGATCCTGCAATGTTTTTACCGTTTACATGGATGCCGGGAATACCAAAACCGTGAATCCTATTCACGTCGTGTGTTTCATGGCCGGTCAATTGCCCGTTAACCAACGCGTTGCTATAAGCGCAAACGAGTACTCCGCATCATCACGATTAACGCAGCAGGGCGATGGTATCAGTTAAAACGGGTTCGCAGG
>CBIHMD010000426.1:0-3357 GCA_966210655.1 uncultured Thalassospira sp. | reverse complement strand
ATGCAAAGCTGTGCTAAATCGAAAACTGAAACCGCGTCTCCAACGTATCTGATGCATGTGTTTTCTTGAAAAAGGTAGCGACAATGAATTCCAAAGGTAAAATCCGTCATTTTGTTGCATCGCTGGCGATGACGCTTGCATTGGGCACAGTATCTTCCGCTGCTGTCGCAATGGGCAGCGGCAGCAGTTGGGGCAGCGACACACCTGATGTTTCGGAAGTTGTCGAAATGATTGATGCTGGCAAATACGATGCGGCTATCGAAAGCCTTGAGGGCATGCTCGAAGATGATCCGAAGAATGCCGATCTTCTGAACTATCTTGCTTATAGCCAGCGCAAATCCGGGGACTTTGACAGTGCAGCCCAAAACTACGAACGCGCATTGATGATTGACCCGGAACACAAAGGTGCGCTGGAATATCAGGGGGAACTTTTCCTTCAGACCGGAAAACCGGATATGGCACGCGAAAACCTTGCCCGTCTGGAAAAAGTTTGCGGCATGGATTGCGACGAGTACAAAGAACTCGCCGCCAAAATCCCGCAATAGTTTCGCACTGCAAAAAACCCTCAGAAACTATCCGTTAGGATAGATTTTCAACAAGCGCATTTATCGCCATGTATTACCCCTCTTTGGGTAATACATGGAACTGGACTTGGTTATGCCTGATGCTGTGATGCGTAAAAGCTATACTGTTGTTGTTGTGCGCAGCACCGGGCAACAAATGGATATGGAAACGCTTTCGGATTATCAAAGCGCTATCAACTCGGCAAAGAATGCATTAGCCAACAATAGCAATACCGAAGTCCGCGTCGTCGAAAGCAAATATGATGACGCCACAAAGCGCGACAAAAAGCAGGTCGTCAAGATTCTGACCCGTGAAGACAGTGCTGCCGGAAGTGGCGGAACAACCAGAAAGCGCGGTAAAAAACCTGATGTCAGCCGGGAATTTGCCAATCAGGCAAGCAAAAGCATTATCAATATCGTGCTTGCGATTACGGTGCTGGTTCTTCTGGCCGGAATTATCATTCCACTGATGAATCGTTGACCCCTGCCCGGTATTCCTGACCTTTTGCAACAGGTACCTCCCGCAAAAACGGAAGATAAATCAACCATCCGTTTTCTCTGACTGCTTGACAGCATTCCGCCCGATTGCAAAATTGGTAACGTCCTGCAAGGGACGTTTCGGGGGCTCAAAGGGAAATCAGGTGCCAATTGATCAGTAAAAGCGCCAAATCTGCCACTTCGTCGCGCTGGAAATACGGCTGTCTGACGATGGCATTGCTTGTCCCCCTGCTTTCCGGATGTTCATCTGACGACATGATGTCGCTATTTGGCAGCGGCGATGCGTCAAAACAGATCACGATCAGTGATGCGGCCAGTCAATCGGCCGCCACGATGACGACAGGCATTACAGGCATTGATAGTGCCGCCTGCGGTCTTTTCTTTGACAATTCATCTGTCGGGACAATCCCGGACCAACCTCAAACTGCCCCCCCGACAGAACCGATATCGCTTCAGGGCAATCCGGGCGAAGACCTGCGCCATGCCATGGCGCTTGATCTTTCAGGCGAACACGTCAAGGCACGCCGACTTTATCTTTGGCTGACCGCAGCAGATCCGAATGCCTCGATCTCGATCAATTGCGGTAACGGCATCCTGCTAAGCGGTGCGATCACAAGCCTTGCGCAAAAGCGTATCAGGGCAATGGATACCAGCAATCCGGACCTTGCCCGATCGCGCGAGATTGATGCCGTCGTTGCATCGGCAATTGTTGCACCAGGGCCGGAACTTCCCGACCCGCCGACGGTGCAACGAAATCGCGATTTTTACAAAAATACCATCGCCGTCGATGTTCAGCCCGAAGATTCGACAACCATCCGCCCGGTGATCCCGATGGACGTCAGCAGCAATACCGCCCGCCTGACATCTGTTGACCGCACAGCAAAACAAATAGCGGCCCCGGCTGCTTCGACCGCCTCCAAGGCAGCAGCCGCAACCGTCGTGACGACCACAGCAACGGTTTTGGCAACGACACCGGGTACGATCAAGGGCGATGCCGTTACCCCAAGCGCGTCAAACAACACCCTGCTGTCGACAACGCGCCCGGTTGAAAGTGGCACGCTGGAGCTGGCCGACGAAGCGGCGGCCCCCGACAATACCCTGATCGAAGTCCCCATGGTCGATGCGTCGTCAACAGTCACGACCAATAGCACACCAGCGGAAATATCGGCGGAACCCGAAGCAAAATCAGCCCCGCCAGCCCCGGCCCAGAAGGCTGAACCAATGCAACCTGCCCCTGTACTGAATTCATACTATACGGTGCAATTGGCAGCGTATCGATCCCGAGAAATGGCAGAATCACGCTGGTTGAAATTCGAAACCATGGGCGACGGTATTCTTCGTGGTGCCAGTCACGAGGTCCAAAGCATTGCGATTGAAGGTCAGGGCCTGTTTTTCCGTCTGATGACTGGTCAATATACCAGCCAGTCCGAGGCACAGTCTGCTTGTAACGGCCTGAAGCGTGCGGGGATTGATTGCCTTATCCGGCACATGACGCCCTGATCCCTGCCCGAACGGTTCGTTTATGAACCGGACTTGTTTCCGGGAGATGTGCCGATACCCGATGATTTACCCGACCATTGCCCGAATGAACGATGCCGATGAAGCGCATCCGGGCGCGTTTTGCGACCGTGTCGACGAAGAAATCCCGGCAGGCGTGCGATAACCGCCTCAATCTTGCTGTTATGCCGGTAGTATCGCCATCGCAGGTACTGGATGAACCGTCTGGTACGCTTTGATCCCGCCGCCAGCATCGGTATGCCGATTGCAATGAAAACCATTCCAAAAAATGGCGGAGGCAATGGCAGAAACACACATCCGATAAACAGGCTGATCCCGCCGCCAATCATTAACAAGGTCGATTTCAAATGTCTCGAACGTCTCAAATCGGCGGTATCCAAGGGGTGATGGCTTTTACAATCATGATTATTACGCCCGGCAAGGTTTCCGCCAAAAGAATGTTCAAAGACAATTTACCGTGAAGGCAATTGCCAAAGTGTCGATCTGGGTTAAATTGCTGATCAGTCCATCAACACAAGTCAGGTTTTGACATGTTCTCTTCGACCGCCCCTGAAAAAGTCACGATCCCGTCCGCCGAAACGGCCCTGCCCGGTCGCACCGAAAGGTTGCAGGTCGCAGACCGCCATGTGGTTACAGGCAACCCGATGACCGGTCCGTTTCCGGACAACCTTGAAACGGCTGTATTTGGCATGGGTTGTTTCTGGGGGGCCGAGCGTCTTTTCTGGAAACGGGACGGCGTCTTTAGCACAGCCGCAGGCTACGCGGGCGGCTACACCGA
>CBIHMD010000425.1:0-3369 GCA_966210655.1 uncultured Thalassospira sp. | reverse complement strand
GATGAAAATCGCCGGCCTCATCCTTGCCGCAGGTGAAAGCACGCGATTTGGCGGACGCAAACAGCTTGCCGATATTGATGGCAAGCCGATGCTTGATCATGCAATTGATCAGCTCTGTCCGATTTTCGAAGATGACCTTTATATCGTGCTGGGTGCCTTTCGCGACGAAATCCTTTCGGTGATCGGCAATCGTGCGAAAACCATTGCCAACAATAACTGGCAATCCGGCATGGGATCATCGATTGCAGCCGGGATTGACGGAATTTCCACGGCAGGAACTTTTGACGTTGTTCAGACCGCCCTTGGTGATCAGGGCGGAGTGTCCGGCAGCGACTATCAGAAACTTCTCAATGCCTTTGACGGAAGTCACATTATTGCATCGCGCTATAAGGATCTGAACGGCGTTCCTGCCCTGTTTCCGGCCGAATATTTTCCGGAACTTGCCATGATGGGTGGCGCGCGCGGCGCACAACAGGTGCTTAATAACAGCAGTTACAATATCAGTGCGATTGCCATACCAAATGCAGAATTCGATATCGATACCCCTGATGATCTGAAACTGTTCGCCAACCAGCTTTTCGAAGCAAGCTGACCTGCGAACGCTTTTAGGGCAATCTGGGTATCTTCAGCATCTGGCAAAAAACGCAGCAACCGGAACCGCGCATTTATGAAATCAACCGCCAACATCATGGTCCTTCTGATCGAGGACAATATGGATATTGCCGGAACAATAAGCGATTACCTGACGATAGAAGGCATCGAATGCGATCACGCCTTTGACGGGGAAACGGGTTTTCACCGTGCCCTTACCGGCGAATATGATGTTATATTACTTGATATCATGCTGCCATTTCGCGATGGCCTAAGCATCTGCAACGCGCTTCGCAGTGAAGGGATCGATACGCCGATCCTGATGCTGACGGCACGTGACACACTGGCAGACAAGCTTGAAGGTTTCAGTGCCGGGGCGGATGATTATCTGGTAAAACCCTTTGCGCTTGAAGAACTTCTGATGCGCACAAGAGTTCTGTCGCGCCGCCGCAGTGGCGAAATTCGACGGTTTTCACTTGGCGATCTGATCGTTGATTTTGAAAACAGACATGTCGCGCGATCCGGTCAGGCGATCAGTCTTTCCCCGACAAGCTGGACCATTCTGGAAGTCCTTGCCCAGAACAGCCCTCATGTTGTGACACGATCACGACTGTCGATGGCATTGTGGCAGGGCGACCCGCCAGATACCAATGCGCTTAAAACGCATCTTTACAAATTGCGGATGCGCATCGACAAACCATTCGATCAAAGCCTGATACATACAGTTGCCGGCCAGGGCGTGGCCCTTCGCGAGTAAAAGACATGCATTCCTGCGCACCAATCCAGAAAACCTTTTCCCGCTTTGTGCGGAATTACGTTTTGCTGGCACTTGTCATTACGCTGGTGATCTATACCGGCGTTGTTAATCTCTACATGCTGTATGGCAAGTGGATGGTTGCGAGTTTCCAGTTGCAGACCATCGCGGAACAATATGATGAAATGCGCAGCAATGACCCAACCGCCCCACTTCCCAATGGCTTTAACATTCAGACCTTTACAGACTACAACGAATTGCCGGAGCTTCTGCGCAACCGCTACAAACCCCATGATATCGATCCGGGCGAGCTTTATTATCTGAACACCGATAAATATGCTGCGCAAAAAGACCCGGATAATCCTGTCTTTCTGGTGTTTCCCCATATACTTGCCGATGGCACGCAGATCATGCTGCTACAGACCTATCACGCGGGTGATGAGGACAGCGTCTATTTTGCACGCCTGCATAAACTGGCCCTTCTTTCCATCCCGTTTGCGCTTGGCGTTGTTGCGATATTTGCCTATGTGCTTTGGTTGATCGGCAAACGCATGACGCAGCCATCGGAAAATCTGCAAAGCTGGGCGAAAACCCTGTCGACCGAGAATCTTGATCAACCGGTGCCCGATTTCGGCTTTACAGAACTGAACGACGTTGCCAAGGAACTGCACCAGTCCTTGGTAAGGGTCGACAAGTTCGTGACACGTGAACGCGAATTCCTGCGTCAGGCCAGCCATGAATTGCGAACCCCCGTCACAATCGTCAGCGGCAATGTCGAATTGCTCGATAAAACACCGTTAAATGAAATTCAGGTTCGGCTGGCCGCGCGCATCAAACGCGCCAACCGCAATATGCAGCAACTGATTGAAACCCTGCTTTGGCTCGGGCGCGAGGCAACGCCAAACGGCATACACGAAAAGATCGACTATCCGGCTTTCGTGCGCGAGGCCATCGTTGATCTTGCCTATCTGACGGACGGCAAGAACCTGACATGCGAATTCAGTACCGACGATGACAGCGGCGATATCAAAGCATCGCCTGCCGCCCTGATGATTGTCGTATCAAACCTGATCCGCAACGCGTTTGAACACACCCCGAAGGGGCAGGTTACGGTTCGACTTGAAGCCAACAGACTGATTGTCGAAAACAACCTGATGACCTGTGCCGGGGAGTATGCCCGAGATCAGGGCGAAGGCATCGGCCTGCATCTGGTGCGGCGGATTTGCGAACGCTGCAACTGGCATTGCGACACAACCTTCCTTGCCGCAGGCGGCATGCGCGCAATTTTCACTCTTTCAGACGCCTGATTACTGCACCTTTATGGGTACAGTAATTTCGGTGCAGGATGTTCGAACGTTACCCGTCCATCCTTCATGCCCCAGACCGGGCGACTGATTTCGGAAACCACTTGTGCGCGGCTTTGAGCAGGCAATGCAATAAAGGTCGCAGCCCCGCCAATCATGATTTCGGTTGACCGCCCCAGAAGCTTTGCCGGGCTATCGGCAACCATCGCAAAGCACATTTCAAGTTCCTCGGTCGTGCTCAGCTGGCAGACATTGGCATAAAGATTTGCCATCCGTGATAACGAGCAATCCCCGAACGGCGTGAACGGGTTCAGGACATTGTTGGTTGCGATGGTACAGCACACACCCGCATACGCCAGACTGTGCGCCGGGGCGACGCCACGCGGGACCGAATGTTCGCAATTACGCCCGGTCAGAAAAAGGTCAGTCGATGGCAAAACCGTCAACCCGATCCCGGCCTGCCGCATCAGGGCCGTTGTATTAGCCAATTGATCCTTTGGCAGGACGGACAATTTGGTCACATGACCAATCATCACACGCCCTTGCCAGCCAAAGGCAATCGTCTGACGCGCGACTTCATCCAGATGTCGCCATGTCGGGTCGAGGTCGAAATCCAGATGGAAATCCAGATCGACATCGTAATCGCGCGCCATTTCAAACAGGCGTTCGATCTGCCCGACCGGATCGCTATCCATATAGGGGCACCCCCCCAAAAGGTCC
>CBIHMD010000424.1:0-3386 GCA_966210655.1 uncultured Thalassospira sp. | reverse complement strand
CGACATATTTCGGGTTGGTTTTGTGGGGCATGGTGCTGCTGCCGACAATGTCGGCATTTTGCAATTCGCGCACTTCATCGAACTCGTTCGACATTAATGTATAAAGTTCGGTTCCCATGCGTTCGCAGGCAACGGCAAACAGGCCAAGTACCGTGATGTATTCGCCAAGACCGTCATTTGCGGCACGCGAATGGACGTTCGATACCGTAAGCCCCAGCAACTCGCCCATTTCCTTCGCCAGCACATATCCCTCTTTGCCATAGCTGTGCATCGCGCCACTTGCCCCGCCAAATGTCAGGGTAAAGGCTCGTTTCTCAACCTCTTTGAGGCGCTCCGCACAACGTTGGAATTCATCAATCCAGCCCGCGACCTTGTAGCCAAAGGTAATTGGCAATGCTTGTCGGCGGTTGGTGCGTGAAACGGTCGGCCATTCCGCCGTTTCACGGCAAATTGTGCTCAGTATCTCAATACTGTTTGCCAGTCTTGACAGTATCAGGGCATGGGCTTTGCGCAGTTGCAGGACCTTGCCTGTGATGATGATGTTCTGGGTGGTTGCGCCCCAATGGACATAGCCCCCGGCATGGTCATCGCATTTCGCCGCAAGCGCACGAACGGTTGCCATGACGGGTGACATGCTTTTTTCAATGTCACTTTTCAATGCTTCAAGATCAAAGGCATCAATCGAAAGATGGCGCCGGATTTCATTGCTGGCGGCAGCCGGGATCATGCCCAGTTTGCCCTGGGCTTCTACCAATGCCCCTTCGACGACAAGCCACGACTGCCATGTTGCCGTTTTGGTGAAAAGTTCACGGGTGGTTGCGGGCAGCGTTTTGTCAGTCATATCGGTTTGCTCGTCTTCATGGCGTTATAAGGGGCATTGGCAAAGATTGATCAGGCCGCGGACAGGAACAGCACATTATAGGTGAACATAACGATCAATGCGCCGATCAGCGGGATGGCCGTTCGTTTGACGATATCGATCGGTGAACATCCCGCGACTTCGGCCACCGCAATGATGACACCCGAAACCGGTGACAACGACCGCGCAATACCGGCAGTAAACTGCAACGGCAGAAGCAATGATACGGCACCTGCTGTGCTGTTTGCCGTGATCTGGGGTGCCAGATTGGCAAAGGAGAAGAACGCGGCATTGCCTGACCCGGTCATGACAGCGGTTACTGCCACCAGAATGCAGGCGACAAACATCATGCCAACGATACCAAATCCGGCACCTTCTGCTGTTGCGATCATGAAATCAATTGCACCGATTGCCTTAAGTCCGCCGGCAAAGAATTCGGCACAGATAATAAGCGAAATGATCCCGGAAAACATGGTGCCCATACCCTTGAAGAACACCATAAATCCCTTGAACACCTCGCGCATGTCATGACGGTTGCGGATCATTTCAAGGAACAGGCCAATCAGGGTGCCAATCAGCATTGCGGTAACAACACCGATTTCGATGTGATCGATGAACAGCTTGCTGAAAATCAGGATCAGGGTAAGCGGCAGGATCGGCAACAGGGCATAGAAACCCGGTGCAGGTTTGGCCGTGCCATCACCTTCGATCTCTCCGACGCCAACATCAACGCCGCCTGCGACAACGGCATGGCCATCACGCCCGTCGAAATATTTTGCACTGAAATACGTCAGAATGCAGATCGTCGGAATGATAAAGGCCGCAAGCGGAATCTGATATTGGGCAAAGAACAGGGCGACATCAATATTGGCAGTATTGGCTGCAAGGTTCGCGGTGCCTGATGCAGGTCCAAGATCAAGAACCGAAGTCGTTCCGATCATCGCTGCTGCGGCTGCCTTGCTGACGCCAAGACGGACAAGCATCGGATAAAGCGTAACCAGAAGCAGCATCGCAAGGCCCGCGGCACTCGGAATGAAGATGTTCAGCACCTGCCCAACGGCATATCCCAGTGCCAACACCAGATAAGGTGCCCCGATCAGTGCAAGCGGGCGGGTGCAGATATTCACCATCGCGTTGGTTGCACCGATATGGTCCATATATTTGGCAAAGCCGCCTGCTGCCATGATGATCAGGCCAAGTCCGGCAAGGCGATAGGACATGATGCCGTGAATATGTTCAAAGATGTCAAATCCGATCCAGCCGGTCGGATCGGATTTGCGAAAGACCACATCCTGCGCAGGGAAAAAGACAGCTGTGGCGACAAACAATGCCAAGCCTGCCAGAAGCAGAACGGTATGTGGCTGGTATTTTTTGACAATTAGGGTTGCTGCAATCGCCGTAACGGCAATTGCGATCAAAAATTCGATCATTTTTTCCTCCCAGACGTTTCCGCGGTCACGATATGGGCGGGAGAAGCCCGGTGTATATTGCTATAACGCGATAAACTGATCGCATTTTTGCATCATCGCAGAAATGAAAAACCCTGCCTTGTAGGGCAGGGCTTTTTGAAATGATTTTGTTGTGTCTCAGTATTCGTAAGGCGATCCGTCCATATTTTCCATCAAGACCTCACGCTTGCCGACATGGTTGGCTGATGAAACAATCCCGTTTTCTTCCATTTGTTCGATGATACGGGCAGCACGGTTATAGCCGATCGACAATTTGCGCTGGATGAAGCTGGTTGATGCTTTTTTCTCGCGCAGGACAATGCCGACAGCCTGATTGTAAAGGTCATCATCCGATCCGTTCCCACCGCCGTCTGAACCGCCGCCACCGGCCATATAGGCCGCGACCGGGTCTTCTTCCGGCTCTTCGGTAACGGTTTCAAGATAGGCCGGGTCCCCCTGATCGCGCAGGTGGGCGACGATGCTTTCGACTTCCTCGTCCGATACAAATGGACCATGGACACGCTGTAAACGACCCCCTTGGCCCATATAAAGCATATCCCCCTGACCCAGAAGCTGCTCGGCACCCATTTCGCCAAGAATGGTCCGGGAATCGATTTTCGAGGTAACGGAATAGGAAATACGCGTCGGGAAGTTTGCCTTGATCGTACCGGTGATCACGTCAACCGATGGACGCTGGGTCGCCATGATCAGATGCAGGCCAGCCGCACGTGCCATCTGTGCCAGACGCTGGATTGATGCCTCGACATCCTTGCCAGCCACCAGCATCAGATCGGCCATTTCGTCGACAATGACCACGATAAACGGCAGCGGCTCCATCGGCAGTTCCTGGTCTTCAAAGATCGGCTTGCCGGTTTCGGGATCAAAGCCGGTCTGAACGCGGCGCGTTAGTTGTTCGCCTTTGGCGGCTGCTTCCTTGATGCGTTTGTTATAGCCCGCGATGTTACGCACACCGACCTGGCTCATGGCGCGATAACGGTCTTCCATTTCGAGCACCGCCCATTAAAGGGCGACAACCTCCTTCTGCGCGACGGTCAACACCGGCGTCAGAACATGAGGAA
>CBIHMD010000423.1:0-3386 GCA_966210655.1 uncultured Thalassospira sp. | reverse complement strand
CGTGCGGACGAGGTTGGGGCGATGGCCAAGTCGCTTGAGGTCTTCCGCGAAAATGCCCGCGAACGTGCCCGCATGGCCGAACAGGAACGGATCGAGGCAGAACGCCAGATCGAACGCAGCAAACGCATGGGGACGCTGACTGCCGGGTTCGATCACAAGATCCAGGAAGTTCTTTCGGCGGTCAATGTTGCGCTCGACGAAGTTCGCAGTGCCTCGGAAACCCTTTCATCCCATTCGGTTCGTGCGACACAGGATGCGCGAAGTGTGGCCGAGCAGGCTGAAGAATCATCTGGTGATATCGAAACGGTTGCATCGGCAACAGCACAGCTTTCGGCATCAATCGCCGAAATCGCGTCGCAGATTGCCCGCGTTACCGAAATCACCCAGCTTGCGGTCGAGGAAACCGAACGGACCAATCAACGTGTCTCGATGCTTGATGATGCCGCGCAAAGTGTCGGAGAAGTTGTCAGCCTGATCAGTGATATCGCCGATCAGACCAACATGCTGGCGCTAAACGCGACGATTGAATCGGCACGTGCCGGTGATGCAGGCAAAGGCTTTGCTGTCGTTGCCGGCGAGGTCAAAAACCTTGCCGCCCAGACGGTGAAGGCAACCGAACAGATCACGGCGAAAATTACCGAAATGCAGGGTGAAACCGGTGCCGCCGCCGCGGCCGTTCGCGGCTTTGCCGAAACGATCCATAAAATCGACGAACTGATGTCGGTTGTTGCCAGTGCCGTCGAAGAGCAGGGGGCTGCAACCGAGGAAATTTCACGCAGTGTCGAAGGGGCAGCCAATGGCAACGTCGCCATTTCGAACGCGGTGAAAAACGTGGCCGAGGCAACGACGGAAAGCGGTGACCTTTCGCATGGTCAGCTTGATTGCGTTGGCCGTCTGGCGGCCGCCAATGATGAACTCAGAAGCCACGTGAACGGCTTCCTGAACGACGTCCGGGCTGTCTGAAATACCTGATTGGATCTGGAGACCCAAAAGGGGCGCGATGCATCACCATCGCGCCCCTTTTGGTTTGGCAGTGTCGCAGCTTTATGTCTGCTTGAAGGGGCTGTGTTCGGCTATGATAAATTCGCGGTCCTGGGCGATATGATGTCGTTCCTGATCAAGAAACCGGGCAACAGCATTGCGCAGGCCCGTGTCTGCTATCAGATGTGCGGAATGGGTCAGGACGGGTTCATAGCCGCGCTGGATCTTGTGTTCACCCTGTGCCCCGGCTTCAACCGTTTTAAGGCCGCGTTCAATCGCGATATCGATTGCCTGATAGTAGCAGGTCTCGAAATGCAAAAGCGGTGTCGGGTCTATTGTGCCCCAGTTACGCCCGTATAGTGTTTCCGATCCGATCAGGTTAAGCGCCCCGGCGACCATGTCGCCGTCACGAAAGGCGGCAACCAGAACTGTGCGGTCCCGGACTCTTTCATGCAAAAGTTCGAAGAAATCGCGCGTCAGATAGGCCTGACCCCATTTGCGGTCGGATGTGTCACGGTAAAACTGGTAAAACCGGTCCCAATGTTCGGCCTTAAGGTCGTCACCTGAAAGCGCCTGAAAACTGTATCCCGCGTCACGCACCTGTTTGCGTTCCTTGCGCAGATTTTTGCGTTTGCGCGAATTAAGCATGCCAAGGAAATCATCAAAGCTGGCGTAATCGCGATTATACCAGTGATACTGGATACCGGTTCGGGGCAGGAACCCGGCATCTTCCATCACCCGGCTTTCATCACCGCTGCAAAATGTTACATGCAGGCTGGCAATGCCAAGCCGTTCGGGCAGGGCTGAGAGACCGCTGATCAGAAGTTTGCGAATGCGATCCGGTGCCGGGTGGTCGGCCCAAACCAAAAGGCGCGGGCCGGGAACAGGGGAAAACGGCACGGCTGCCTGCAATTTCGGATAATATCGTCCGCCCGCGCGCTCATACGCTTCGGCCCAGCTCCAGTCGAAAACATATTCACCGTATGAATGCGATTTGACATAAAGCGGCACAATACCGGCAACCGTATCGTCGTCATCGGTCACCACCAGATGAAAGGGCTGCCAGCCGGTATCGGCATTGGCCGAGCCGCTGTCTTCCATCGCAGAAAGAAAGGCAAAGCTGACAAACGGGTTCGAATTGCCTGCGCATCTGTCCCAGTCGGTTTGGCCAATTTTATGGATATCGGTAACGGTTCTTATCTCGGCAGGCAAGATGGGGTCCCCTGTATTCAATCCTTGGTCGCCGTCCGGACCTGCATTCTATACGCAATAGCCGGTATATGCGTTCAGAAGATAGGCGCATTGCGTGTTTGCGCAAGGGAAAGCCTTTGACGGACGCTGCCTTAGGCCCTATTTCATTGGGCCAAGGGCGCGTAACGTTACGGCCCTACGGCTCGGGAAATGCCCGTGTCGCCCTCGCGAAGAAAAGGATGGTGCGCCGTGAACAGCAAGCTTTCGTTGGAGAAGGACAAGATCAAGATCGTCCTGCTCGAAGGTATCCATGAAAACGCTGTAAAGATGTTCAAAGAGGCCGGCTACTCTAATGTCGACCACTACCCTGCTGCTCTGGATGCGGATGAACTGAAATCCGTCGTCTCCGAAGCGCATTTTCTGGGCATCCGTTCCCGCACCAAACTGACCGAAGAGGTCATCGACGCCGCGACCAAGCTGACCTCTATCGGCTGTTTCTGCATCGGCACCAATCAGGTCGACCTGAAAGCCGCTGCGATGCGCGCTATTCCGGTCTTTAATGCACCATATTCCAACACCCGTTCGGTCGCTGAACTGGTTCTGGGCCAGATCATCATGCTGATGCGCGGTATCCCGCAGCGTGACAAGGCGGCCCATGCCGGTGGCTGGCTTAAAAATGCCAAGGGTTCCTACGAGGCTCGCGGCAAGACCCTGGGTATCATCGGTTACGGCCATATCGGGTCGCAGCTGTCGGTTCTGGCTGAATCGCTTGGCATGAATGTCATTTATTATGACGTGATCAACAAGCTTGCCATGGGCAATGCCACCTCGTGCAGCTCGATGGATGAACTGTTGGGGCGATCAGATGTTGTCTCGCTGCATGTTCCGGCCAACGAGCAGACCAAAAACATGATCACTGCGGTCGAAATCGCCAAGATGAAACCGGGCGCGCATCTGATCAATGCGGCACGCGGCAATGTCATCGTTATTGATGATCTGGCGGCTGCCCTTGAACGCGGTCATCTGGCCGGTGCAGCACTGGATGTTTTCCCGGTCGAGCCTGCGGGCAAGGATGAAGTGTTCGAAAGCCCGCTTCGCGGTATGCCGAACGTGATCCTGACCCCGCATATCGGCGGCTCCACCCAGGAAGCACAGGAAAATATCGGTGTTGAAGTCGCGGACAAACTGATCACCTATTCCGATAACGGATCGAC
>CBIHMD010000422.1:0-3391 GCA_966210655.1 uncultured Thalassospira sp. | reverse complement strand
TGCCCGCATTGGCCGGGTTTGTGATCTGCCGGGCAAGCAATTCGCCAAGGCCGCAGTCACGCGGGTAATCCGATGTGGTATCGTTGAGCGAGATGGATAGTTGATCGCGTTCGTCTTCGGGAAGAATATCCACAAGACCAAGCGGTATTTCCGGGCTTTTGGCAAGCGTCCGCGCAAAAGTCAGGAAACGTTTTGCAAAACGTTCGATCCATGCTTCGCCATAGATATTGCTTTGATATTCGACGGCCAAAGATGTTTCCGCACCGTTTTTCATCATGCCGACCATCAGGGGGAATTTGCCCGCCCCGAAGTCGAGATCTTCGATCACGAAGGGGCTGTCGCTGATTTCCATTACGTGGACGGCATCGAATGGCTGACCGGTCGGGCCCTGTGCTGCCTGTGTCAGATCGTGAACCAGACGCGACAGGGGATAATCCTGCACATCAAGTATGGACAGGACCTCGTGCCCGACCTGCTTGGTCAGGGCATCAAGGTTATCTGCCATATCCGGTTTGATCGCGACGGGCAGGACATTCACAAAACAGCCCATCGACTGCATGGTTTCCTTGTCCCTGCGACCGGCAAAGGGCAGCCCTATGATAGCTGTGCCGTTTTCCTTGTGCCGGGCGATCACGGCGATGGTCAACGCGGCCCAGAGTGTGGTCTGTGTCGTTTTGCGGGTATGGCTGGCAAGCTTTGCGAAAGCGTCGGCGTCAGCGCCTGTCAGTTCGATCAAAAGCCGTTTGCCACCACCGTTCCGATCCGCTGCCGGGTCATCAGGTAGTCCGGCGGATAGCAGTTTATCGGTTCGTGCCGACCAGAAGTTCCGTGCGATTTCGCCGCGTTCCCGATCCAGATTGCGATGCGCATTACGCACAAGTTCTTCAATATCGGGGATGTTTCCGGGGGTGTCTCCGGCAAGAATTCCAAGAAGTTCTTCTTGCAGCAACATGACCGACTGGCCATCAAAACACAGATGATCGATTGCCATGGCCAGTTGCGGAGCTTGTCCATCGTCATGTTCGATATAGCCAAACCGGGCCAAAGGACCGGTGGCGAGATCAAAAAGACCATGACGGATTTCACGGGTGGTTTCGATCTTGCGCACCGTTACCGGCATGTGGGCATGCACACGCTGGATCAGTTGGCCGTCCTGTTCAACAAAGGTGGACCGGAGGGCATCATGGCGTTTCACAATGACGGCAATCGCATCACGGACGGCGGTGAAACCGGTTCCTTCCGGGAGGTTGAAGCCCGTGACGATATGGTAATTGGTGTTTATCGGCTGATCGCGCCTTGCAATCCATTGTCCTTCGATGGCGGGATGGGCCGGGAAGGATTTGAGGATTGGACCGGCGGTGGAACCCTTATTTTCCGGTTCGACTGGTGCGCGTAGCAAGCTGATGATTTCAGCCTTCAGGTCACGGGTTTCGGATTTCAGGTCATCGTCAAACGCACCAGTCGGTGCATCAAAACAAAGATCGCGCCCGTTGGCATGCAGGCTTAGCACGATGTCGCGCTGACGGAGTTTATCAAGCAGGTCGAGTGCGGTTTGCGTGCGGCGTAACAGTTGATCGGTATTCATTACAGCACTCCCTGTTCGCGTGTCGAAAGGGGGGCTGCTGGCACAGACGGAGTATTGGTAGGCGCGCTGTTTTTATCAAAGGATGCAATCAAGTTGGCAACACCCGAAACCGTGCGGCCTTCGAACATTACGGCAGCGGGAATTTCGGCATTCAGGACTTCGGAAAGGCGTGTTGCGATCCGGACGGCAAATAATGAGTCGCCGCCAAGTTCAAAGAAATCGTCATCTGGGCCGATTGCCGGATCGCCAAACATATCGCGCCAGATCGCCAAGATGGTGAATTGCGCCTGTGTATCGGATTGGATATCCGGCGCATTCTGTGCGATGGGCATTGTGGCCTCCGCCGGGGCGGCGGAAACGGCGAAAGGTTTCGGATCGGCGGTTGTGGTGATTGCCTTGTCCGGCCAGAACCGGCGCCGGTCAAAGGCATAGGTTGGCAACGGGATGCGGCGGGCGTTGGTGGTTTGATTCACCCGGTCCCAATCGGGAGCAGTTCCCATGACCCAAAGCCGGGCAATCGTCGCGGCCAGTGCATTTGATCCGGTGATCGTGGCATTTGCATTTCGGGCAGTGTCGAGACCGGGGGCCGGTTGCAGGGCAATGCTGTTGCCGGTCGGTGTGCCGTTGACGATGGCAAGGCGGCTTGCCGTGTTGCCAAAGCCGCATTCGACCATGATCGTTTCGGGCATTCCGGCCAAAAGTTCCTTGATGTTATCGGCAAAGCGCACCGCATTGCGCAGATGTTGAACCCAGTAATCGGGATTGGTCGCGTCTTCGGGTGTCAGCCTATTACCTGTCAGGTTCGACTGGATCGGAACGGTTGGTACGTTCAGCCTGATTTTGGCGACCACATTGCGGAATTCGTCCAGAACCGGTTCCATCATGCGGGAATGGAAGGCATGCGAAACCACAAGCCGGCGGCCGGATTTACCCTGTGATTTGATGTGTTCTTCAAGTGCGTCGATACATTCGTTGCTGCCAGCCACCACGCATTGACGCGGGCCGTTGATTGCCGCCATCGACAGATCGGGGCCAAAGGCCGACAGCAGATCCCCGACTTCGGCTTCTGTCATGGACAGGGCAAACATTGATCCCGGTTCGGTCTGTCCCATCAGACGACCGCGCGTGACCACAAGGCGAAGCGCATCGTCAAAGGACATGACCCCGCCAATGCAGGCTGCGACATATTCGCCAATGCTGTGCCCGGCCAGCGCGGCGGGTGAAATGCCGTTTTCGATCAGCCAGCTTGCCAGTGCATATTCATAAACGAACAGGGCGGGCTGGGCGATTTCGGTACGTGCCATGCGGCTTGATGTTGCCGGACTTTCATCGGGAACGGTCAGCAATTCAAAAAGATCATCGGGGCCGCCGATCTTGACGACCTGCTGGCAGGCATTGCGGATCAGCACCGCCGAAGTTTGATCTGCCGCATAAAGGTCGGCGGCCATGCCCGGTCGTTGTGATCCCTGACCGGGAAACAGGAAGGTGATGGACGGGGTGTTGCGTTGGGCGACGGCCTGATGACGGGCGGGCGATTTCGGGTTTGCCAAGGCGGAAATCGCCGTGTTGATGTTTGAGGTAATGATTGCGGTTCGAAACCGGTAGGCGTGCCGCCGTGACAGGCTGTTTGCAACATCGGATATCGATATGCCTGACCCGTTGCGGTCAAGCCAGCTTGCGGTATTGGTCAGCAGCTTCTGCAAGGCGGTTTCGCTTGCAGCCGAGAAGGGCAGAATATGGGGAATATCGTTTTTTGGCGTGGGTGATGCCGGTTTATCGGCTCGTGGGGCTTCTTCGATGATGATA
>CBIHMD010000421.1:0-3394 GCA_966210655.1 uncultured Thalassospira sp. | reverse complement strand
CAGATGATGGTGTCGCGATAAACAAAACGCCCGGACCGCACGGTTCCGGGCGTTTTTCCTTGGGATACCGGTGGATGTCAATCAGTGAAGTTTCTTGCCCATTTCACCGGCAATTTCCTGAATGAACTGCCATGCCACGCGACCCGAGCGGCTACCGCGCGTAACGGTCCATTCCTTGGCGCGCGCCCGTAGGTCTTCGACCGGCATATCCAGCCCGAATTCCTTGGCATAACCTTCGATAATCTCGAAATAGACGTCCTGCGAGATATTGTGGAAACCCAGCCACAGCCCGAAGCGATCCGACAGGGATACTTTTTCCTCGACCGCCTCGGACGGGTTGATCGCGGTAGACCGTTCGTTTTCGATCATGTCACGTGCCATCAGATGGCGGCGGTTCGACGTGGCATAGAAAATCACATTGTTGGGGCGCCCTTCGATCCCGCCTTCAAGCACTGCTTTCAGAGACTTGTAGGATTCATCCTGCATATCGAATGAAAGGTCATCACAGAACAGAACCGTCTTGCGGCCGCTTTCTTCGAGAATATGCAGAAGGTGGGGCAGGGTTGGGATGTCTTCACGATGGATTTCAACCAATGCCAGCGCACCGGCCTTTTCAGCGTTCATTCTGGCATGCATCGCCTTGACGATCGAACTTTTACCCGTGCCGCGCGCGCCCCAAAGCAGCGCATTGTTGGCCGGAAGACCATCGGCGAACCGTTTGGTATTGTTATAAAGAATCGTCTTTTGCTGTTCGATTCCCTGCAAAAGACCGATTTCAATGCGGTTCACATTTCTCACCGGTTGCAAAAAACCACTTTCTGCCTGCCAGACAAAAGCATCGGCAGCCGACAGATCGTTGGATTTGCGCGCAGGTGGGGCCATGCGCTCCAGCGCGCTGGCAATACGTTCAAGGGCAGGCAAAAGATTGTTGAAATCGTTGGTCATCAAAGCCTCTTGGATATTTCTTTTTGTCGTGGCGACAACATGTGCATGCAAAACGCTATCACAAGGCGATCTGGCAATAACAGTGCCATATGATGTAGCGCGCTTACATTGACGTGAACAGAACCACAGAATAGGTGATTTAACCGATAAAAATCCTGTTCTTCCTTGCGTTGACGTAGCACACCGTTATATTCCGGCAGTTGATTTGTTTTGTTGTATGGGATTAGGAGTTCCTAATGTTGATTTCGCCGGCTTACGCACAGGCCGCTGGTGGCGGCGGTGCAGATATGCTCACGAGCTTCCTGCCGCTGATCCTGATTTTTGTCGTATTTTATTTCCTGCTTATTCGTCCGCAGCAGAAAAAACAGAAAGAGCATAAGGCGATGCTCGCTGCTGTCCGTCGTGGTGACAAGATCGTCACTGCCGGTGGTCTGATCGGTACCGTTGCCAAGGTTATCGGCGATGACGAGCTTTCGGTCGAGATCGCTGAAGGCGTTAAAGTCAAGGTTGCGCGCGGCATGGTTTCGACCGTTCTGTCGAAAACCGAGCCTGCCAAAGGCGACGACAAAGACGAAGAAGACACCAAAGAAGCCGAAGAGATCAAAAAAGACTGATCTCTTCCGCGACTTGCGAGGCGGGGCAAAATGCTCCGCCTTCTTGTTTTCAGCCGGTGGCCTGCGGGGCGAACAGCACCCGATGTTCAATAGAACCAGACCTAGGTTTTCCAGACAAATCTGGTTAAAGGACACATGCTTTATTTTACGAAATGGAAAGCAGCACTGGTTCTTCTTGTGTGTGCTTTGGGCGTTATATACGCCGTACCGAATTTCTTGCCGAAGGGCACATTCGCGACGGATGCAAGTTATCTGCCGGGCAAACAAATCAATCTTGGTCTGGATTTGCGTGGCGGCTCGCACATGCTGCTTGAGGTTGATATCAACAGCGTCATTCGCGAACGCTATGAGGCTCTTGGTGACACGATCCGGTCTACCCTGCGTGAGGAACGCATTCGTTACCGTCCGCACGATGCAGGCCTGAACGGGGCCGAGGTTACCGTGGTTAGTGCCGACGAAGTCGAAAAAGCTCGTGATCTGATCCGTAATGTCGAACCTGATACCGTGATGAGCGGCGAGGGTAACAACATTATCGTTTCCTATACCGATCAGGCTCGTAAAGAGCTTGTTGATCGTGCGATCAGCCAGTCGCTTGAAGTTGTCCGCCGTCGTGTTGACGAATTGGGAACGACCGAACCGTCGATCCAGCGTCAGGGCGAAGACCGCATTGTGGTTCAGGTTCCTGGTCTTGACGATCCGTCGCGTTTGCGTGCGATCCTTGGCCGTACCGCGAAGATGAATTTCCACCTTGTGAACGAGGAAAAAACAGCGTCTGAGGCGCGTGCCACCGGCATGCCGCCGGGAACGGTGATTCTGCCCTCGGCTGATGCCGGTGACCGGGCTGCAGGTATCAATGAATATCTTATTGATCGTCGCGTTGTTGTCTCGGGGGACAACCTTGTCGATTCTCAGCCGACCTTCAATGAAGGCCGGCCGGTTGTTTCGTTCCGCTTTGATGCCGCCGGTGGGGCACGTTTTGGCGATATGACATCAAAAAATGCCGGCCGCCGACTGGCCATCATCCTTGATGGCGAAGTGATTTCGGCACCGCGGATCAACGAACCGATCCTTGGGGGTAACGGTATTATTACCGGCCAGTTCAGCGTACAGGAAGCCAATGACCTTTCGCTGCTGCTGCGTGCCGGTGCATTGCCTGCACCGATGCAGATACTTGAAGAACGTTCGGTTGGTCCGGGGCTTGGCCAGGATTCGGTCGAAGCCGGTGAAATTGCAGCGATCCTTGGTTTGGTCTTCGTTATTGCCTTTATGGTGATCAGTTATGGCCGGTTCGGAGTCTATGCCGATATCGCGCTCTTGATCAACCTGATCCTCGTGCTGGCGGTGATGTCGGTCTTGCAGGCGACCCTGACCCTACCGGGTATTGCCGGTATCGTTTTGACGGTCGGTATGGCGGTTGACGCCAACGTGCTGATTTTTGAACGTATCCGAGAAGAACGTAACAATGGCCGCACTATCATCAATGCGATTGATGCCGGTTATCGCAGCGCGATGTCGACCATTCTTGATGCCAACCTGACCACGTTGATTGCAGCGCTTGTGCTGTTCAGCTTTGGTTCTGGTCCTATCAAGGGGTTTGCCGTGACACTTGCGATTGGCATCATCACGTCGATGTTCTCGGCAATCTGGGTGACCCGGCTGTTGATTTCTGTCTGGGTTAAACGCCGTCGCCCGACGGAACTGGTAATTTGAGGAAGGGAGCAGGAAGAATATGAAACCGTTGCATCTTGTTCCGGATGACGTGAACGTCCCGTTCCTCAAGTTCCGGAAAATCTTTTATATCGTGTCGCTGATTATGGTGCTGGCATCTGTTGGCT
>CBIHMD010000420.1:0-3398 GCA_966210655.1 uncultured Thalassospira sp. | reverse complement strand
GGTCTGCATAAGACATCCCTTATTTAACTGAGCACACTCACTGAGTAAACTCAATTAATCCTGATACCAACTGCTGTCAATTACCTGCTGTGCGGATTACGCCCCTAACGCGCCTCTGCCGCGCGGAGCCTGCGACTGTTCCGCAGCCCCAGATAACTGTGTATCGCCAGCGTCGCGATCACGATTGACCCGCAAATCAATGTCGTGCTGCTTGGCACCTCATCAACTACCAGCCACACCAGAAGCGATCCGAAAATCGCCTCGTTCAGCATGATCAGGCCTGCCTCGGCGGCCGGGATTTTCTTGGCCCCGGCGGTGATGAACAGAAACGACAGCGGCAAAACAAGACAGCCCAGCAGGATCAGCCAAAGCGGATCAAGCGGTTGAAGGGCCAGCGGGTCTGCGCTTGGCACCATGATGAGCGTCGCCAGAAACGCGCCCACCATCATCGCACGCACCGCATCAATATGAATGCGCGTGCCGACCACATTGAAATAACACGCCATGCAGATCGCCGTACCAAGCGCCAGAATATCACCAAGCGTATTGGCCCCGCCAAACCCCGCCCCGACAATCGCCGCAAGCGAGACAAACACCACAACCGACGCAATCCATGTCCGCATCGCCAGAACGCGCTTGAACACAAACACCGCAATCAGGGCCGATAATAACGGGGTTGCGGCAATGATCACCAATGTATTGGCCGCATCGGTATTGCGGATCGACAGGATGAAACAGGCACTGGTGCCGCCATAAAACAGCCCGGCCAGCATTTCATCACGGGTCGGAATCATCGCATGACGCAATGACTGGCGACGCCGCACCCCGCGCCAGAACGCGATCAGGGCAAGCGTTGACCCAAGGATCAGCAACCGCCAGAACGCGGTTGTCATGTCATCGGCCTTGACCAGCCTGACCAGAAGCGCATCGGGACTGATGATCAGAACCCCGATCAGCACACGCCACGCACCGTGCAAAGCGGCAATTTTAAACCGTCCTGATCCCATTTCGTCCGCGTCCCCTGATTGTTTTATGCCACCCGTTTCGGGCTTGGCTTTCTTGTGCGACGGATTGCGATTGATGACAAATCCAAATTTCTCATCAATCGATCAGCATTGCTTATGCAATCAGGCCGTATTTCACACAAAAGAAATGGTTTTGTTTGCGCGCCAAGGCCGATAAGTTGGAACCGTTTTCGCCACACCAAATCACGAGGATCAAATCCATGGCCGGAAAAATCGACACCCGCCTTGCCGAACTCGGCATCACCCTGCCCCAGGCAAATGCCCCGGTTGCCAATTACGTGCCCTATGTCCGTTCGGGCAATCTTGTGCATGTCTCGGGTCAGATCACCATGGAAAACGGCGAACTGAAATTCATCGGCAAGCTTGGCCGCGACTATCAGGTCGAAGACGGCCAGAAAGCCGCCCGCCTCTGCGCGCTTAACCTCATCGCACAGGTCCGGGCCGCGATTGGCGATCTTGATAATGTCAAACGCGTCGTCAAACTGAACGCGTTCGTCAATTCCGACCCGTCCTTCACCGATCAGCCCAAGGTCGTCAATGGCGCATCCGACACCATGGTCGAAGTTTTCGGCGATGCCGGCAAACACGCCCGCTCTGCCGTTGGCGTTGCGTCCCTGCCGCTCGGCGTTGCGGTCGAAATCGACGGCATTTTCGAAGTCGCGTAACGACCCGATCCATCTGCCAAACCAAAACCGTCATTCCCGCGAAAGCGGGAATCCAGTCAGTTGTGCCACAGCCTCAAACCCCGCGACAGAACCCGCAGCCCCATGGACTCCCGCCTGCGCGGGAGTGACGAACGGATGGAAAGCGCCCTGCCCAAAACCGTCATTCCCGCGCAGGCGGGAATCCATATCCCACGCTGCTTTGTGGATCGTGGCTTCGGACCAAAATTAAGCCGGGCACATGCCCGGCATTTTCGTTACTCGACAGTTTTTGCCAACTGTTCAATCACGGTTCCCCAGCCGTCAAAGAAGCCCATTTCCTGATGTTTCAGGGAATCTTCGGTATTTCGATGCAGCACATGCGCCCGGTACCGTGTCCCGCTGCCCTCTGGCGTGAATGTTATGATCGCGGTCAATGCCAGCCACGGTTCGATGGGGCGCCATCCCTCGCGCAGGACCGTCGTCCAGACAAGCCGGCTTTCAGGAACCGCTTCCAGAAAACAGCCTTCGACATGGGGCTGAAAATCTTCGTCCCCCTGGCGCATCTGTGTCTCGAACCCGCCCCCGGCCCGCAGGTTCAGCTTGATCACCTTGCATTCCATCGGGGCCGGTATCCACCATTTTTCAAGATGCTCCGGCGTGCTCCATGCTTTCCAGACGGATGCTGGCGATGCCTTGATGAAACGCTCGACCGTCAGTTCGGACTGATTAACTGCCATCTTCGGATCTCCCGATCATTTGGATTTCGACATAATCGGCAAGGCGATCGGCCTGCGCCTGCCAATGTTTCCGCTGTTCTGAAAGCCATGCTTCGGCGGCGGCCAGTCTCTCGGCATTGATCCGGCACGTGCGCACACGCCCGACCTTTTCCGAACGGATCAGGCCATCACTTTCCAGAACATGCAGATGCTTCATGAAAGACGGCAACCCCATGTCAAAGGGTTCCGCCAGTTCCTTCACCGATGCTGGTCCTTGCGTCAGCCGGCTCAGCACCGCCCTGCGTGTCGGATCGGCAAGCGCATGAAAGGCCGCATCAAGAGATGATTGATAGTTTTCCATTTGGCGAACTATAATCAACAGTTCTCCTTTTGGCAAACTGTTTTTTCCTAAAAATTCCCCCTTGACCTTACCCTTACTTGAGGTTCTATGACCTAGCGCATCACGAATTCAGGAGAATGGCGATGCGTGTTTTTATTCTGGGTGGAAGCGGCCTGATCGGGGCGGCGATTGTGCGTAACCTGATCGCCGCCGGGCATCATGTTTTTGCGCTGGCACGAAGCGAAAACAGTGCCGCCCATCTTGCCGTCATGGGCGCATGGCCGATCCGGGGCGATATTCACAATCCCGGCCCATGGTGCGATAAACTGCCCGTCGTCGATGCCGTCATTCATGCCGCATGTGATTTTTCGGCGGATATGGGCGGGGTTGATGCCGGGATGCTGATCGAGCTGCTCCGCACCCTGCATCGCCAGTCCGGGCCAAAGGCCCCCGCCCTGCCGCGCTTCATCTATACCGGCGGAAGCTGGCTTTACCCCTCGATCAAATCGGGCGATCACATCCATGATGAAACCGCGCCCTTTGCCCCGCAGCCGGGCTTTGAATGGATGATCGCAGGCCTGACCAAAATCCTGTCCGATCCGGCCCTGCATGGCATGGTGATCCATCCGGCCACGGTTTATCGCACCGATCCGCCGTTTCGGACACGCCCGAC
>CBIHMD010000419.1:0-3400 GCA_966210655.1 uncultured Thalassospira sp. | reverse complement strand
GTTCTGACAAGATAGCAGCTTGCAGCCCATCCGCCATGTTTGGCATGATAATCGAAATGTATGATTAATTCTTCGTACCGGCATCGGTAAAATGCTCGAAATTCTCAAACAAAAACGGGGCTCCCCGAAAGGAAGCCCCGCTTTTTTGCGTCGGGATAAAGAATGTTACTTCTTCATGCCCATGAATTTTTCCAGCCAGTGAATATCGTAATCACCTTTCTGGATATCAGGCTGCGCCAGAAGCTTCTGATGCAGCGGAATCGTGGTTTTGATCCCGCCAATCGCATATTCGGCCAATGCACGACGCAGGCGCATCATGCATTCTTCGCGGTCACGGCCATGCACGATCAGTTTTGCGATCATGCTGTCATAATAGGGCGGGATCGAATAACCGGTATAGATACCGCTATCAACACGAACGCCCAAACCGCCCGGTGCATGATATTCCTTGATCTTGCCCGGTGACGGCACAAAGGTTTCCGGATCTTCGGCATTGATGCGGCATTCAATCGCATGGCCGTGAATTTCCAGATCTTCCTGCGTAAAGGACAGTTCAAGACCAGCCGCAACGCGGATCTGCTCGCGAACAAGGTCAACGCCCGAAATCGCTTCGGTAACCGGATGTTCGACCTGTAGACGGGTGTTCATTTCAATGAAATAGAACTCGCCGTTTTCATACAGGAATTCGATCGTCCCGGCATTGCGATACCCCATGCCACGCATCGCGTTGGCAACGGTCGAACCGATGCGTTCGCGTTCTTCCGGTGTCAGCGTCGGCGAAGGCGCTTCTTCAAGCACTTTCTGGTGACGACGCTGCAGGGAGCAGTCGCGTTCGAACAGATGGACGGCATTCCCGTGGGAGTCGCCGATAACCTGAAGTTCGATATGGCGCGGTTTGCCAAGGTATTTTTCCATATAAACCGCGGCATTGCCAAAGTTCTGCAATGCTTCCTTGCGGGTCATGGAAAATGCTTCGGCAAGGTCTTCGTCGCGCTCGACCACTTTCATACCGCGGCCGCCGCCGCCGCCCGATGCCTTGATCAGGACCGGATAACCGATTTCCTTGGCGCATTTCTGGGCTTCGGCAACGGTGGTGATTTCCCCGTCCGAACCCGGAACAACCGGAATGCCCAGTTTTGCGGCGGTGATTTTGGCAGTGATCTTGTCACCCATCATGCGGATATGTTCCGCCGACGGGCCAACAAAGGCAAAGCCGTGTTCTTCGACCATGGCGGCAAAGTCGGCATTTTCCGACAGGAAGCCGTAACCCGGATGGATGGCTTCCGCCCCGGTGATTTCGGCTGCCGACAGGATCGCCGGAATATTCAGATAGCTGTCTTTCGATGCGGCCGGGCCGATGCAGACGGCTTCGTCTGCCAGGCGCACATGCATGGCATCGGCATCGGCGGTGGAATGCACCGCGACAGTTTTGATGCCCATTTCGCGGCAGGCGCGCTGAATACGCAGCGCGATTTCGCCACGGTTGGCAATCAGGAGTTTGTCGAACATGCGGTGTTTACCCCGGCTTATTCAATAATGACCAGCGGCTCGTCATACTCGACCGGATGGCCGTCGGTTGCGATGATCTGGCTGATTTTGCCGGATTTCGGCGCGCGGATCGGGTTGAAGGTTTTCATTGCTTCGATCAGCATCAGGGTCTGGCCTTCGGAAACGCTGGAACCGACCGAAATGAACGGTGCAGCGCCGGGTTCCGGTGCGAAATAGACCACGCCAACCATCGGCGATTTAACAGCACCCGGATGGGAACCCGCATCAGCAGGTGCCGCCGGAGCAGCAGCAGGTGCCGCAGCAACCGGTGCAGCAGCCGGAGCGGCTGCAACCATGGTACCCTGACGGGCGACACGAATGCGATTGTCGCCTGCGGCAACTTCGATCTCGGTCAGGTTGGTCTCGTCCAGCAGCTCGGCGAGCTGGCGAATGGTATCGTTGTCGATGTTGAACTTGCTCATTTCGATATCTTTTATGATGGTGTGTGGATCAGTGATCTGATGGCATCAAGGCCAAGAATATAACCCTGTGCGCCAAAACCACAGATCATGCCTTTTGCAGCTTTCGAGACGTAAGAATGATGTCTGAATGCGTCCCGCTGATGAATATTTGACAGATGCACCTCGACGACCGGCAAATCAGATGCCAGCAATGCGTCAAGGATCGCAACCGATGTGTGCGTATATGCCCCAGCATTGATAATAATGCCAGCAGCTTCTTGCCGGGCTTCCTGAATCCAGTCAACCAGTTCGCCTTCATGATTGCTTTGACGAAAGACGACAGGCAGGCCAATTTCCGACCCATGTGCCGAACACATGCTGTCGATATCCTGCAAGGTGGTCGCACCGTAGATTTTCGGCTGACGCTGTCCCAGCAGGTTCAAATTCGGCCCATTCAGAATGTAGACGGGTTTTGTCATCCGTTCCCACATGCCCAACATATAGTGATGCGTTTATAACACGACCAAAGTCTGACGCAACGTTGCATTCGGACGAGGCATGTGACTGTAACCGCACGATCATGTTGGCATCATCGCCATCGGTGCAGCTTTGTGTGCTCCGCATGGCAGAATCCGCCGATCACAGCTTGCCTCTCGCCCGGCAGCTGCGCATACTGCGCGCCAATAGGTGAATATTTTGATACCACAAGGACAAGACGAACAGATGCGCCTGACCATCAACGGTGAAGACCGCACCATCGAAACCGCAGCAACCGTTGCCGATCTTCTCGGCGAGCTTGGGATCACGGCGACCAAGGTCGCGGTGGAACGCAATCTCGAAATCGTGCCGAAAACGGCCTATGGCGATACTGCACTTGCCGATGGCGACAAACTGGAAATCGTTCATTTTATTGGTGGCGGTTCCTCTGATGCCGATCTTGCAGCGGCCGATGACGAGGGCTTTGTCGTTGCCGGGCACAAATTCAAATCGCGTCTGATCGTCGGTACCGGCAAATACAAGGATTTCGACGAAACCCGCATCGCAATCGATGCGTCGGGCGCGGAAATGGTCACGGTTGCCGTGCGTCGCGTTAACCTGACCGACCCGTCGCAGCCGATGCTGGTCGATTATGTCGATCCGAAAAAATACGTTTATCTGCCCAATACGGCGGGTTGCTTTACGGCTGATGACTCGGTTCGCACCCTGCGTCTGGCCCGCGAGGCCGGGGGCTGGAATCTGGTGAAGCTTGAAGTTCTGGGCGATCAGAAAACGCTTTATCCCAACATGCCCGAAACCCTCAAGGCCGCCGAAGCCCTGATCAAGGATGGAGTTCTGCTTTCCCGAAACCGGCTCACCGAAACCGCGGCGGATGGCACGAGTCATACCTACGGGCGTACATTCTGGCTGCGCCCCGCCCCAGGCGAGATCGCGTACGACGCGGGGTTCGCGGT
>CBIHMD010000418.1:0-3404 GCA_966210655.1 uncultured Thalassospira sp. | reverse complement strand
GTATCGGGATGCCGGTGAATATGCCCCTTTTTTCCGGTATTGCGGCAGATGGCCGGAAGTCCCGTTAAACACCGGCACTGGTAACCGGACGGATCACGCCCCACCTGCCACCATAAGAAACGGATACGGAAGTCATGGCGAATATCGATGCCAGCACCCCGATCAATACGCAACGCCTTGCGATCCTGCTTGCCGCCCTGATCGCGACCGCGCCCTTTGCGATTGATACCTACCTGCCCGCCATTCCGGCGATGGCAGCCGATTTTGGTGCGCCGACCCACAATGTCGAAGTTTCGATCAGCACCTTTCTGATCGGTTTTGCCTTGGGGCAGTTGATCGGCGGGCCGCTTTCGGATCGCGTCGGTCGCCGTCCGGTCGCCCTTGTCGGGCTGGTGATTTACATCATCACCAGTGCGATCATCATTTTTGTCGACAGTTCTTTCTCGCTTAATGTCATGCGCTTTATCCAGGCGATTGGCGGCGGTTTTGCGCTTGTCATCGTCGGTGCATCAGTTCGCGACCTGTTTGACGGCAAGGAAGCCGCCCGCATGTTTGCGCTGATTGCGGTGATCATGATGATTGCGCCGCTGGTGGCCCCGACGGTCGGATCGGTCCTTCTGGTTTATTTCCACTGGCAGGCGATTTTTGTTCTGCTCGTGATTTACGGCAGCTTCATGCTGGTGGTTGTCTGGTTCAAATTGCCCGAAACCACTAAACTACGCCCGCGTTATGCCGGTCCGGCACGCCGTGTCTGGTGGACTTATCTCGAAGTCATGCGCACGCGCAAGGCGGTTGGTTTCATGCTGGCCCACACGGGTGCCAGTGCTGTGATGTTCAGTTTCCTGACCGACAGCCCGTTCATGTATATCGATTATTTCGGCGTCTCGCCCAGCCAGTTCCCTTATCTGTTCGGAGCGAATGTCATCGTGATTGTCATCTGCAACCGGCTGAACAATCCGATGCTTAAACGCATGGAATGTCATCAGATTCTGGCGATTGGCACCGGGCTTCAGCTTGCGGCTGTCATCGGCCTGTTCATTGCGGTGAATTTTTTTGAACCGTCGCTTTATGCCGTGGTGCCGCTGGTGATGATTGCGGTCGGTACAATCGGCCTGACAGCGCCCAATGCCACGGCATGCTTCATGCAGTATTTCCCGCATATCGGCGGGACGGCCACCGCCTTGATGGGCACGATCCAGTTTGCCACCGGCGCATTGGCAGGCACCATCATCGGACAGGTTCATGATGGCAGCCTTCTGCCTGTGACCGCATCGATGCTGGCCTTTGGCATTTTCGCCAATGTCATGGTCCATTTCGTGGCCGAGGCAAAGCAGATCGAACAGCCTGCCCCGCCAGCCCAAACCGACGACACAGTCGCCGTTGCCGCAGATTAAGTGCAGACCGATTAACGCCGAACAGGAGACCCGCCCAAATGGCAAAGATGAATTTCAACGATTACGGCCGTGCGATGGCCCGTTACAACATCTGGCAAAATGGCGTTCTGTACGATCTTTGCGACCAGATCGGTGACGAGGAACGCCGCCGCGACCGTGGCATGTTTTTCGGATCGATCCACGCGACGTTAAACCATCTGCTTTATATCGATCTGCGCATTCTGGGCATTCTGAAAACAGGGCAGGCCGAACCGTTTAACGCGCGCACCATCATGGCCGACGATTTTGAAACGCTCGTAAAACTGCGCAATGAAACCGACGCCGCAATAGCCGAATTCATCGATGCCCGCGACCATGGCTGGCAGGATGACATTCGTGAATTGATGGGGCTGGATGGTGTGGTCCGCAAATTGCCGCGCCAGCTTTTCCTGATGCAACTTTTCAACCATCAAACCCATCACAGATCGCAAATCACCAGCGAACTGCACAAGATGGGCCTTGATTACGGCATCACCGATGTGCCGCTAACCCCGGATTTGCCGATCTGAATTTGACGGTTACTTACCCTCAAACACCGCTTTGCGCTTTTCGAGAAAGGCGGTGTAGCCTTCCTTGAAATCCGCACTGTCAAAGGCGCGGTATCCTTCGTCAAATTCCTTGGCACCGATGGCACCGCCTTCTTTCAGGCGGTTGATCATTTTCTTGTGCAGGCGTTGCGTGATCGGTGCGCCCCCGGCAATGCGGACTGCGCTCGCATTGATTTCCGCCTCGAACGTGTCAAGCGGTACATTGCGAGCGACAAAACCGATTTCGCGGGCACGTTTCACATCAAACACCTGCCCTTCAAGCAGGATTTCAAACAAAACCGCCTCGCCCAGAAGATCAAGCATGATCTGCAATTCCGGGTAGCCCAGCGTCGCGCCAAGCTTCATCGGCGGCACGGCGAATTTGGCGTTATCGGCGGCAATCCGCAAATCGCAGGCAGCGGCCAACACAAACGATGCCCCGATGCATGGTCCGTCAATCGCGGCAATGACCGGATGCAGGCAAACCCGAAGTGCCTGCAAGGCCTCGGCATGGAGCATTCCGTAATCACGCGCCTTTTCAAACCCGTCGCGTTCGCGGACGAATTCATGGATATCGGCCCCGGCCCCGAACCCGGCACCGCTACCGCCCCGGATCACGACACAGCGCAGGTTATTGTCCCCGCCAAGATCGTCGGCAATTCGGGCCAGTTCACCCCACATCGGCTTGGTCAGCGCGTTTTTACGCTCCGGCTGTGAAATGGTGATGGTCGCGATGCCGCCGTCATTGATATCGACGACAAGTCCGGTGTCCTGCGACATGGCCGTGCCTTTCGTTTTAATTTGGTATGGCAACACCAAATAAACCCAAAACCCGATTTTGCCAATGCCTGACAAGGGCTTGGGGCATGCTGGCAATCTGTGCGCGGTCCAGATCCGGGCAAAATCCGACTGCGATCTATGATGCCGTAACGGCAGGCGCAGAATCTGCCCGATGCGCGCGCACCCGCCCGACTGCCGTTTCAATATCGGGTTCATAATGAACCATCGGCGGCTTGATGCCATGGGCGAATAATTCCCGCCGCAAATCATGCGACGTTCCGGTCAGGATTACCTCGACCCCGCGCCCGCGCGTTTTCATCGCCAGACTGGCGATGGTGTTGGCTGCTGTTGAATCGAGAAACGGCACGGCGGCAAAATCAATGATCAGCGCCCGGTGCGTATCGCCGATCCGGTCCAGAACCGCCCCGATTGATGCCGCTGCCCCGAAAAAGAACACACCCGAAATCCGGTAAATCATGATCTCGGGGTCGGTCGTCGATGAAATGTCGGATGCCCCGGCCCCGCCATTCGCACCGTCTGCCCGGTCTTCGGTTACAAACGGCGTATGGGTGGCAATCGCCGTTGTTTTCGACATGCGCTGGATAAACAAGACTGATCCCAGGGCAAAGCCGACCACAATCGCCTCCAGCAGATCGCGAAAAAC
>CBIHMD010000417.1:0-3409 GCA_966210655.1 uncultured Thalassospira sp. | reverse complement strand
TGCGCGAACAAGGGGTCAAGCTACGCCAAATACTGGATGCATAACGGCCATCTGATGGTCGAAGGTGAAAAGATGTCCAAGTCGCTTGGCAACTTTGTCACCGTGCATGAATTGCTCGAAAGCTGGCCGGGCGAGGCGATCCGTCTCGCGATGCTGGGCACCCACTATCACCAGCCGATCAACTGGACCGAAGAAAACCTGCGCCAGGCCAAAGAGGCGCTGGATCGGTTCTATACCGCCCTTCGTCAGACCATTGACATCAAACCGGAAAACACCCCGGTGCCGGCATCGGTTCTGAGCGCGCTTTGTGATGATCTTAATACGCCGCTTGCGATTTCGGAATTCCATGAACTGGTGACCGAACTGAACAAGGCGACGAAGAAATACGATAAGGCCGAGGCCAAGGGCCGTGTTCTGGCGGCGGCAACGGTGCTGGGGATTCTTGAAATCGATCCCGAAGCCTGGTTCACCGGTTCTGCCGATGAAGACGAGGCCGCCGAGATTGACGGCCTGATCGAGCAGCGTGCCGAAGCGAAGAAAAACCGCGATTTCGCCACTGCCGATCAGATCAGAAACGATCTTCTGGCGCGTGGTATTCTGCATGAAGACTTCAAGGAAGGTACGAGCTGGAAGCGCGTTTGATCCGTCGGATTTGAATTGGAAAAGGCACCGCCGGGAAACCTGCGGTGCCTTTTTGCTTTAAGTGGCGGTGGCACCCAGTTCGTCAAACAGTTCCTGTGCGGCGTTCAGGCCGTTGATCGCAGCAGGAAGGCCGCCATAAACTGCCATTTGCCAGATCGCTTCGATGATTTCTTCGCGCGTCGCTCCGGCGGCAAGGGTGTGTTTGATATTGATCTTAAGCTGCGGTGCTGTTTGTCCGCCCAGAACCGTCAGGGCGGAAATCGTGCAAAGCTGGCGGGTTTTAAGATCAAGGTTGGGGCGGGCATAATGACGGCCATAGGCCCATTCAACGAGACTTTCGGCAAAATCCGGCACCAAGGCATCGTATTTTTCGGCCAGGGCGCCTTCAAGCGGTGGGTTCAGACGTGCGACAACATCGCGCCCGGCATCAAGCGCGTTTTTATGTTCAGCCATAAGGGGGGGCTCCTTAATAGATCAGGCAGATTTTTTTCGGCAGATTTCGTCGTAATTGGCGATCTTGTAATCAAGAACTTCCAGCGTTTCGGTCAGCTCGGCGATTTTTTTGGCCAATCCGGTCCGATAGATTTCAAGAAGTTCGCGCCGTTCGCCAACCGTGCGTTCGCCTTCGGTACGCAGGCGGGCGAACCGCACCCGGTCACGGATCGGCATGCCAAGATCCTTGAGGCGTGAAATGAAAGTCAGCCAGTCAAGGATTTCCGGATCATAGTACCGTCGGCCACCCGCATCGCGTGACGGTTTGGGCACCAGACCGATTTTTTCGTAATAGCGTAGTGTGTGAATGGGTAAACCGCTTTTGGCCGAGACTTCACCAATCATCATGTCGGTTACCTTTCAGCTGGGGGAACTTTCAAAAGGCTAGCTGCTGGAGTGTACTCTAGGTCAAGAGTAAATTTTTTGCCAGTTTGTGCAACAGCTTGCGGTTGCGCCCACCGTGTAATCTGACCACCTTCTATCCTGTGGCCGGTTATGAATGACAGGGTTGTGATAGCGATGTTTTTTCTGGGTCGACGGAATTTCCTGCGCGGTGCGACGGCGATTGGCGCAACAGCAGGGCTTGGTGCGATCAAGCCGCTTTGGGCGCAGACGCTTGATAACCGTGCGGTTCTTGATGTGATTAAAAAGCAGATTCCGTCGACGGGGGAAATGATCCCGGCGGTCGGCCTGGGAAGCTGGATCACGTTTAATGTCGGCAATGATCCGGTTTTGCGTGACCAGTGCGCCAATGTCATGCGGGCGTTTTTCGACGCCGGTGGTCGCATGATCGATAGTTCGCCGATGTATGGTTCATCGCAGGATGTGATCGGATACGGGCTTGATAAACTGGGTGCGCGCGACCGGGTATTTTCAACCGACAAGGTCTGGACATCGGATGACGGTGCCGAGCAAATCTCGCAAACCGCCGATTACTGGAACATCGAAAAGTTTGACCTGTTGCAGGTGCATAATCTGGTCGGGATCAACGATAATCTGCCGCTTTTGTTCGATATGAAGGATGCCGGGCGGCTTCGCTATGTCGGGGTGACGACATCGCATGGCAGACGTACCGATGATTTGATGGCGGTGATGAAAAACACGCCGCTTGATTTCGTGCAGGTGACCTATAACCCGGTGGACCGTAAGGTCGAAGAATACCTTCTGCCGTTGGCCGAGGAACGCGGCATTGCCGTGATCGTCAACCGACCGTTTCAGGGCGGCCATCTGATTGACCGCCTCGAAGGCGAAAAGCTTCCGGACTTTGCCGCCGAGATCGAAGCACGAAGCTGGGCACAGTTGATACTGAAATATCTGATTTCTCATCCGGCGGTGACCTGTCCGATCCCGGCAACGACCCAGCCGATGCACGCCATCGAAAACATGCGAGCGGCCACCGGCCCAATGCCAGATGACGATATGCGCCAACGTATTGCGGCCGTGATCGGGGTTCTGTGATGAGCGAATGGTGGAGCTACAGCCTGGCAGATTTTCTGCTGTTTTCGCCGCGCGTTTATTACCGGTTGTTTGAAACGCTAAATACCACGTGGTGGCTGGCGGTGAGTGCCGCACTGGTTGCAGGGATGATCACCTTTGGCCTTTCCATCCGGCATGGTAATCGCGGTAACCGGGTGGCGCTGGTTTTGCTGGCGATGATCTGGGGCTGGGTGGCTACGGGCTTCCTTTGGTATTATTACCAGCCGATCAACTGGCTGATCCCGTATTTCATTCCGGCTTTCATTACCGAGGCATTGTTGATGGTGATGTTTGCCGCGCGCCGGATGCCTTTGCGATTTGGCTGGCGCGGTGATTTTTCCAGCATTGCCGGGGTGGTAATGATCGCGATTGCGATTTTTGTCTATCCCTTTGTCGGCTTGATCGAAGGACGCGATTTGATACAGGCGGAACTGTTTGGCAGTGCCGCCGATCCGACGGCAATCGGGACGCTTGGCTTTATCCTGCTGGCGCGCGGCACATGGCGGTGGATTTTGTTGCCTGTGCCGTTGGTGTGGTGCGTTCTGGCCAGCGCGACATTGTGGGTGATGGACCAGAATATCGCGCTGCTGCCGCTGATTGCCGTCTGGCTGACCGTGCTTGGCGGCTGGATAGATCAGAAAAACGGCGTCACCCGCAGGCCATTGCTTGATAGCCGCGAAGATGACTAGCGCCCGGCAAGCAGGCGAATGCCAACTGCGGCAAAGAACACGCCCAGCAAGCCGTTGATCCAGCGCGCCGCCCGACGATACAGCGAAATGGCCGGGGCGGTCGAAAAGGC
>CBIHMD010000416.1:0-3411 GCA_966210655.1 uncultured Thalassospira sp. | reverse complement strand
GTGCTGGGCATCGATAACATCGTTTTCCTGTCGGTGATCGTATCCAAACTCCCGCAAAATCAACAAAAATCGGCACGCCGCATCGGCCTGATCGGGGCGATGGGCATGCGGCTTGTACTTCTGGCCTGCATCGCATGGGTGATGGAGCTAACCGCCCCGCTGTTTTCCGCCTTCGGTCAGGAAGTCAGCGGACGTGACCTTATTCTGATTGTCGGCGGACTATTCCTGATCGCCAAGGCGTCCAAGGAAATTCATCACACAATTGACGAACCCGAAGAACACGGACCGGGCAAGATCATGTCAAGCTTTGCGATGACCATCGCCCAGATCATGTTGCTTGATATCATCTTCTCGCTCGACAGTGTGATTACCGCCGTCGGACTGGTCGATCATATTTCGATCATGATGATCGCGGTTGTTCTGTCGGTCCTGGTCATGCTGGCCGCGGCCAAAACCATTGGCGATTTTGTTGAAAAACACCCGTCAGTCAAAATGCTGGCGCTGGCCTTTCTGATCCTGGTCGGTTTTGTCCTGCTACTGGACGGTGTCGAAATCCATGTCCCCAAAGGTTACATCTATTTCGCCATGACATTCAGTCTTGGGGTCGAAACGCTGAACCTGATCAACCAGAAACGTAAACGCAAAGCCAAAGAGCTGGGAGCCGTCAAATGAAACAGGTCGCACCACCCTCCTGCCTGCAAAATGCATTCGACAAGCATGGCCTTGACCATATCAAGGTGCTGGAATTTCCCGATGGCACCCGATCAGCCGCGGATGCCGCATCGGCAATCGGCTGCGATGTCAGCGATATCGGGAAATCGCTGGTATTCATGACCGAACGCCACAAACCGATCCTGATCATCATGAATGGTGCCGATCAGGTCGATGAAAAGCGCGTTGCCGGTCTGATCGGCGGTCTTTCGATCCGTAAAGCCACGGCGGACGATGTCAGGACCACCACCGGCTATGCCATTGGCGGCGTGCCACCCTTTGGCCATGTCGGACCGGTCGAAACCCTGATCGATGAAAAACTGTTATCAAAAAAGACAATCTGGCTGGCGGCAGGAACCCCGAACACGGTCTTTGCCATGACCCCGGATGAACTACGCAAGGTAACCGGCGTTGAAACAGGTGTGTCGATCTCGGCCTGAACGAGCTTAAATCAAACCATCATCGCGCGTAGCCGAACGTGCGCCGATTTCATCAAGTTCGGCCTGTTCCTTGCGATCTTCTTCCGCACGTTCCGCCTCAACGCGGTTGCGTTCGGCAATCTCGGCGGTTTTTACGGCCTTGAAGGCATCGGCAACTTCGTCACGGAACGCATCAATTTTGGCTTCCTGATCGGAGATACGTTTGACAAGTGCCGCACGCTCGGCAATGACGGCACTAGCAAAAGAGCCATAAGCGAAACCGGCAAGTTCGGGGTTTTCGGCCGCCACCTTCTGCTCTTCAATCACCGCTTTTTCCAGCGCATCCTTTTCCGCCAAAAGATTGTTCAGCACACCCTGCATCTCGCCAAGCTCGCGACGTTTGTCATCCAGCGCCCATTTGCGCATGCGGATCAGAGTTTTAAAATCCTTGGCCATCGCTGTCAGTTACCAGAAATATGGCGGACACGGCATCAGCATGATCATGTGATTACTGCTGATCGCGACGAAGCGCACGTTTGGCCGCATTCAGATCATTACCCGCATTTGAGGCGGTTGAACGGCTATTGACCTGCGGGCGAAGCCGATTGCGCTCCATGACTGTTGCCCCTTGCGGATTAGCTGCTGGCTGACCGCCTGCGTTGGGGACTTCCTGTTCGGCTGGTGCCAAATCAAGACGGCGTGCCAATTCGGCATAACCATCCGCCAGACGGGTGCATTCGGTTTTGCGTTGCTTCAGGAATTCCTCAATCAGCGGGAAGTAATGGATTGCCTCGTCCACCTTCGGGTCCGTCCCCAGACGATAGGCCCCAAGGCGGATCAGTTCGGCCATGTCCTCGTATGTTGCAAGCAACTGGCGGGCGCGCGAAACGATCTGGTTTTCATGCTCGTTATTGCAGCCCGGCATGGTACGCGAAACACTGCGCAAAATATTGATGGCCGGATATCGTCCCTGTTCGGCAATCGCACGGTCCAGCACAACGTGCCCGTCAAGAATACCGCGCACCGCATCGGAAATCGGTTCGTTATGATCATCCCCGTCGACCAGCACGGTAAACAGACCGGTGACCGATCCCTGCCCCGGCCCGCCCGGCCCGGCACGTACCAAAAGGAGCGGCAGTTCGGCAAAAACCGTCGGGGTATACCCCTTTGACGCCGGTGGCTCGCCAACCGAAAGGCTGATTTCACGCTGGGCCATGGCAAAACGGGTCACGGAATCCATCATGCACAGGACATCGCGCCCGGTATCGCGGAAAAACTCCGACAATGCCATGGTCATATAGGCCGCCTGACGACGCATCAGCGGCGGTTCGTCCGATGTGGCAACCACAACGACGGAACGGCGCAGGCCTTCTTCGCCCAGATCGTCTTCGATAAACTCTCGTGCCTCGCGGCCACGTTCGCCAATCAAACCGACCACCGAAATATCGGATGTCGTGTGACGTGTCATCATCGACAGCAAACTGGATTTACCCACGCCCGACCCGGCAAAAATGCCCATACGCTGCCCCCGGCAGCAGGTCAGGAAGGTGTTCATCGCGCGCACACCCAGATCGATCTTGCCCGCGACGCGCTGACGCGAATGGGCGGATGGCGGTGCATTTCGGATCGGATAGGGTATTGGGCCTTCGGTCAGGGGACCCTTGCCGTCAACCGGCTGACCGAACGCGTTGACCACACGCCCAAGCCAGCTTTCATCGGGATAAACCTGAGGCTGGGTATCGGCCAGTTCGACCTCGCAGCCAATCCCGATACCATCAAGCATCCCGAACGGCATCAGAAGGGCGCGTTCATTGCGGAAACCCACCACCTCGCAAATCACCGCCACACCATCCCGGCGTTTGACCTTGCAGCGATCCCCAACCGAAAGTGCGCCTTCGACCCCGCCGATCTCGACCAGCAGCCCCAGAACAGCCGTCACCCGCCCGACAATCCGGTAATCGGGAATGCGGCGAAGTTCGGCGATGATGTTTCGGCCAATCTGGAACACGTTTGCGCTTTTCTGTCTGACAGGTGTCGATACGTGATGCGACCCGGAATTTTATCGTCACCATCCTGTCAAAGGGTGGCAAATTCGACCGCGTCGCACCAGATATAAGTGTCATAAACGGTATTAAAAACCCGTATATGCCAGATTGGCATTAAAAATCCGGTATTGACATGTGTGGTCGTTAACGGTGCAAACCGTTGGGAAACTTCACATTCCGGCATCGAGTCGCCCTTATCGATGAAAAAAAGTTAACAAGATGCGACTCGCCTGCTT
>CBIHMD010000415.1:0-3414 GCA_966210655.1 uncultured Thalassospira sp. | reverse complement strand
ATCAGAACATAGGGATGCCAGATGCATCCGTTTGACCGACATTCTGATCGTCCAGCCCGTGGGCCGCACTCCGTTCCTTGCTTTCGAATTCGCTACCCACGAAAAACCGTCAATTCCGCGAATTCAATGCCAATAACCGGAGTGCCGGACCGCCTTGCCCGAACTAGCGTCTCCCCATCGGGCCATCATCACCACGATGGTCATCCTATCATGCCACAGGAGATGGAAACATGTTCACACTGGACGGTAAAACCGCAATCATCACCGGGGCCAGTTCCGGCATCGGTCGCGCCATGGCCGAACTTTTTGCCCGGCAGGGTGCCAAACTTGTGCTGAATGCCAGACGTGCTGAATTGCTCGATGATATCATGGCCGATATCCGTGATGCCGGTGGTACGGCCATTTCAGTGCCGGGCTGTCTTACGGGCGAAGATGTATCAAGGCAACTGGTCGAGGCCGCCCTGGATCATTTCGGAAAGCTTGATATCGCGGTCAATAATGCCGGGATGGTCGGGGAGTCTGTTTCGATCCCCGATATGGCAACCGACGACTGGCATGAAATGATCGAAACAAACCTGACATCGGCATTTTTCGGGGCGAAATATCAATTGCCTGCGATGCTTGCCAATGGTGCAGGTTCGCTGATCCTGACATCAAGCTTTGTCGGCTATTCGGTCGGCATGCCCGGGATGGGCGCCTATGCCGCCAGCAAGGCGGGCATGATCGGATTGATGAAGTCGCTGGCGGCCGAATACGGCCCACAGGGCATCCGGGTCAATGCGCTGCTGCCCGGCGGGACCGATACCCCGGCCAGCATCACCAATAAACCCGGTGCCGGGCCGGAGGTCGAGCAGTTCGTCAACAGCCTGCATGCGTTAAAACGCATGGCAAAACCGTCCGAAATGGCGCAGGCCGCGCTGTTTCTGGCGTCCGACGCGGCAAGCTTTGTGACGGGCGTGCCGTTCCTCGCCGATGGTGGGGTTTCGATCAACCGGAGCTGATTAAAGGCGGGCCGGGTGCGAGGCGTCCGGCCTGTTTTTATTTGCGTAAAAACTGCGTGATATCGACTTCGTCGCACTGGCCGGGTTGCAGATATTTGCGCCCGTATTCGATATAAACACCCGAGGATAACAGCAGTTCGAACAGATCGTTATCAATCTGTCCCTTGTCGCGCATATCGGCCAGGATCGCGACGCATTCCGATAACATCTTGGGCCGTTTATAGGGACGATCAACCGCGGTAAGTGCTTCGAATATGTCGGCTATCACCATGACCTTTTCGAGGATACCCATATCCTCGCCGAGCATCCCGTTGGGATAGCCCGAACCATCCATCTTTTCGTGATGGTTGCCGGCAATCGCCGGAATGCGTTGCAGTTCCTTGGGATAGGGCAATTGCGCCAGCATTTCCTGCGTTACGATCACATGGTCATTGATGACCTTGCGTTCCTCGGATGTCAGGGTCCCGCGTGATACCGAAAGGTTGTAAAGCTCGCCCCGGTTAAAGCCGAGATACGCATGATCGCATCGGTCACCCAGAAGCTTTTCAACGCCGGGCTTGCTGAATTTCGCAAGATCATCCTCGGTCAGGCGCTGATTTTCCGCCCATGAAAGCCCGATGGTACGATCAAAATGGCGTACCCATTCCTGCGCCCCAATTTCATGCAGGGCAAAGACCGCATCGGTGTCAAGCTCGTCATCGCCGATATTGCTGTGTGCGACCATCGAAAACTGGCTTTCAAGCTCGGTAATCCGGGCGTTTAAGCCAGCCTCGCATATCGCGGCATCCTCGCCTGCAAGCTTGCGCTTGAGCATCTCGATTTCCGCATCCCGCCTAAGCACTTCAAACCGGGTGCGGATTTCGTGAATGCGGTTATGGATGGTTTCAAGTTTGGTGGCCTTTTCGACAACATGATCGGGCGTTGTAATCTTGCCGCAATCATGAAGCCACGCCGCAAGGTCAAGTTCGTACCATTCCATATCCGTCAGATAGAAATTGGAAAACGTGCCCTGCTTTTCATCGACTGCGGCCTTGGCCAGCATGCGGGCAATGATCGGAACCTTTTCGCAATGATGGGCGGTATGGGGGGATTTGGCGTCAATCGCCTCCCCCAGCACGCGCACGAAACTTTCAATCAGATCGCGCTGCGCCATCAAAAGGCGGCTGTTTACAAGTGCCACCGCCGAGTGGCTTGCCAGGGCATTGATGATCGGTTCGATCAGCGGGTCAAAGGCAATGACATCGCCCGCATCGTCGCGCGCATTGATCAGCTGCAACACGCCAATCACATTGCCGCGCGTGTTTTTCAACGGCACGGTCAGGAATGATTTCGACCTGTAGCCGGTTTTCGCATCAAAGGCGCGCGTGCCGGAAAAGTCGAACCCGTCGGCGAAATACGCATCCTCAATATTGATCGCTTCACCGCTTAGCGCGACATAGGTTGCAATGTTTTTGTGATTGGGATTGCCATCCGCATCATAAAGCGGCAGGGGTTTATACGGCTTTTGGTGTTCGCGGCCGGATACGAAAATCGTATCAAGCGTATCGTTCATCAGTATGCGAAACTGAAGTTCCGTTTCATCCTTATTGACCAGATACAATGACCCGCCATCGGCATTGGTAAACTGCCGGGCTGCCATCAGGATTTTCTGATGAAGGTCCTCCCGACCCGGTTCTGCCGACAGGGCAATGCCAAGATCCACCAATTGCGCCAGATAGCGCGCATCGGTGTCTGCGCTTCGGGCTATGCGGGTCGGACGATTTTTCAAATCATCCCCAATCCCAATAACAAGTGCGGGTCATATGTACGGCCATTATCTGTGTCCACTCGCCATCCGAACGGTTTGCCCGCCCTTGTTCTGGAATGCTCGTTTTACGAACTATATCCATTAGGAGATTGAGATAATCTTAGCAGATGGCAAGTTCGACGCAGGTAAAAAAGCGATAACAAGGCTGTCATGCCCCGATGCAGGGTTGCCAATCGCAGCGATTTGGACTATCCGACGCGTTGAAAGCGTGCCGGAACCAGCATCGCACTTCGCTGATCACGCAATCTGGTCATGACCCGGCACCCAACCATCCTGCCCGGAGGCGACTACATGATCCCCCGTTATTCCCGTCCGCAGATGACATCAATCTGGGAACCGGCGAACAAATTCCGTATCTGGTTTGAAATCGAGGCACACGCTGCCGACAAACTGGCAGAGCTGGGCGTCATTCCGGCTGCCTCTGCCAAACTGGTCTGGGAAAAAGGCAACAAGCCTTATACCCAGGATCGTATTGACCGCATCGATGCTGTCGAAGCCGAAGTCAAACACGACGTGATCGCCTTCCTGACGGAACTGGCAGAACAGGTCGGTGAAGAAGCCCGTTTCGTTCATCAGGGCATGACCAGCTCCGACGTTCTTGATACC
>CBIHMD010000414.1:0-3416 GCA_966210655.1 uncultured Thalassospira sp. | reverse complement strand
ACGCCGCGTCAGTAGCGTTGCTTCGCATAAATCCCCAAAGGGCGGCCATGCCGATCAAAACGGGAAAAGGTACGGCGAAAAAGAAAATCGCAACAAATGCCAGCGCGGCAACAATCCAGTGTTCCCAGTGTTTCAAGGCCCGCTTTGAAACCCGCAACAAGGCTTCAAGCACGATGACAACCACAGCAGCCTTGATACCAAGGAAAAGCGCATTCACCATCGGCACGTTACCAAAGGCCACATAAAACATCGCCAGCATCAGGGTAACAATGGCACCGGGCAACAAGAACAAAAGACCGGCCAGTAACCCGCCAGAAGTACCGTGCATTCGCCAGCCGACATAAGTAGCAAGCTGCATGGCTTCGGGACCGGGCAGCAGCATGCAGAAGCTTAGCGCGTTCAGATATTGCCTCTCACTTAACCACTTCCGTTCTTCGACGATTTCACGATGCATCAGAGCGATCTGGGCCGCAGGCCCGCCGAATGAAAGAAAACCGACCTTGGCCCAAACCCTGGCGGCATCGCCAAGGTTGGTGACCGGATTTTCTTCCGTTTTTTTCACAACAGTTTCGGACATAACCTTACCCCTGCCCAATTGCGGATGGCCGATCATGACTCTCGTCTACCGCGTCACGCGTCCAGCGATAAAACGCATCATACAGAACCATACCCGCATCAAGTTGGGCCAGATCGTCACGATACATCCACAATAACCGGTACACTCGGAGGTGTTCCAATAAGACGGGAAAGCTTGGAGGGGATGGAAGTTTTATTGGCTAGATGGAAATGGCTGTCAATCCGGTTGCTCGCAGAAGGACAAAGTTTCTCAGAAATGTCATATTCAAAACCTACGCCTACCGCCGACGAAATATGGTGTTTGGATGGACAATTGCGACATCGACACCAGGATAGTCCCCTTTGTCCAGACTGAAACAATAAACGCCCGGAAAATCCCGGGCGTTTATTGTGTTTCCAGACGTCAATCAGGCAGCTTGTAGCCGATCACATAATCACCGGCTTTGGTTCCGATGGACCCGTGACCACCCGCCACGATCAGCACATACTGTGTGCCGTCATCCGTGGTGTAGGTCATCGGTGTTGACTGCCCGCCAGCAGGCAGTCGGGTTTCCCAAAGCTGTTTGCCGGTCATAACGTCATAAGCACGGAAATAGTTATCAACCGCCGCACCAAGGAACGCCACACCACCCTTGGTGATGATCGGGCCACCGATGCCCGGCACGCCAAGCTTGAATGGCAACGGCAACGGCGTCATGTCCTCTACTGTACCGTTTTTGTGCTTGTAAACAATCTCGCCGGTACGAAGATCCGCGCCCGCAACATAACCCCATGGCGGAGCCTGACACGGTACACCAACCGGTGAAAGGAACGGTCCCATACTGATGGCATAAGGCGCACCTTCATTGCGGTTGATCCCCATTTCACTGGCTTTCTCGGTGCCACGCGGCGGCACTTCGTCACGCGGGATCAGTTGCGATGTGAAGGCAAGATATGTCGGCATGCCGAACATGATCTGCTTTTCGGGATCAATTGCCACACTGCCCCAGTTGAATGTCCCGAAATTGCCGGGATAAACCAGAGTCCCCTGCAAGGATGGCGGGGTGTAACGGCCTTCATATTTCAACTGATGGAACTGGATACGGCATGCCAGTTGATCAAACAGCGTAATGCCCCACATGTCCTTTTCCGTCAGAGGTTCGGGCATGAAGGTCAGATCCGATACCGGTTGTGTCGGGGATGTAAAATCTTCCGGGATTGCACCACCAGGTGCCGGAACTTCCTTCACCGGGATAATCGGCTCGCCCGTCCGGCGATCAAGCACATAGATGTCCCCCTGCTTGGTCGGCCCGACAAGTGCCGGAACATTTTCGCCATCGGATGTGGTGATATCAAGCAACGCGGGCTGGGCTGGAACATCCATATCCCAAAGGTCATGATGTACGGTCTGGCGCACCCATTCGACCTGCCCGGTCTCAAGGCTAAGTGCGACGATGGACGAAGAATAGGTTTCAACTTCCTCACTGCGCCCCATCCCCAATTGATCAGGTACCCTGTTGCCAAGCGGCACATAGATCATGCCAAGGTTTTCATCGGCACTCGATACCGACCAGCTATTGGGGGAATTCGCGGTATAGGTCTGGCCTTCGGGGATCGGTTCGGTCTGTTCCGGATTACCGGAATCCCAGTTCCAGACCAATTCACCGCTATTGACGTCATAGGCACGAATGACACCCGACTGCGATTTGGTCGAATAATTGTCATTCACCGCCCCGCCAATAATGATCTTGCCATCGGCAATAACCGGCGGCGAGGTCGAATAATAATATCCGGCCGGGTTATAGGGCATACCGTCTTCCAGATGGACTGTTCCCTGATCACCAAAGTCAGCGCAAATCTCGCCACTATTGGCATCAAGGGCAATCAGGCGCGCATCCGACGTCGGCAGATATACCCGTGCGGCACACCGTGCGTCGGCTGCCATCTCGGTATCCTGATAGAACGTCACCCCCCGGCAAGTCTGATGCTGTCGGTCGGGGTTATCGGGAACTTCGGGATCAAACCGCCATTTTTCCTGCCCGGTTTTGGCATCGATTGCCATCGCCCAGCTATGCGGTGTGCACAGATAAAGCGTGTCGTTGATCTTAAGCGGCGTCACCTGATAGGTGGTTTCAGGAACGTCTTCGGACCGCCTGACATCACCGGTCTGAAAGACCCAGGCCTGTTCAAGGGTCGCAACGTTATCGGCATTGATTTGATCAAGTGGCGAATAACGCTGCCCATACGGCGTGCGTCCATATTGATGCCAGTCACCAGCCGGAACATCCCCACCCAAATCCGGGTTGCTGACGACCGGGGTGCTATTAAGCTGGCCTTCGATCGCGTTGGGATTATTCATCATGGAATAGACGGCAACAACAGTTGCCAGAACGACACAGCCTTCCAGCATGAATGATCGGGCCGGTTTGACTTCCGGCACCGGTTGCCCGACCGAAAGCGTCTTGCGATAGACGGGCAATGCCAGCCATACACCGATCAGGACCGTCAAACCGCCGCGTGGCCCCAACTGCCACCAGTCAAACCCGACTTCCCAAACAGCCCAGCCAAGGCTTGCGAGCATGAAAAGGGCGTAAAACGGCAAAACGACGGGTCGCTTTGCAAACGACAAGGCTGCGGCAATCAGAAATGCCAGTCCGGCAAGCGCATAATACCAGCTACCGCCCAGCAAAATCAGCCAGACGCCACCAGCACCAAGCGCCAATCCGATCAAAGCCATCAACCCGGATGTCAGAATATTGATCATGAGATTGTCCTCGTTGCACAAAAAGCGGGACACACCGGCACAGCCTTTGACCACAAAATGGCAGGTTAAAGGCAATATCGGCATCTCTTCCGAAACG
>CBIHMD010000413.1:0-3432 GCA_966210655.1 uncultured Thalassospira sp. | reverse complement strand
TTCCAAGGTCATACAAGCGGAGATGACTGCAATGACTGCACATATCGACCTGTCCAAAGCCGGGATACTCGCCGAAAGCTCCGCCGTGCGTGTAGCACTTCTGCCCCCTGTCGCCCGCTTCTCCCTTCGGGCCGCAACGCCCGAACAGAAAGCCCTGTCAAAGGCGCTCTCAAAGGCCCTGGGCGCACCCCTTCCGGCCAAAATCGGTCAGTGCGGGCGTAAAGGGGATGTTGAAATCATATGCCTTGGCCCGGACGAATGGACAATCATCGCCCCCGAAGATCAGGCAGGAACGATCACCGATGCCTGTGCGGCGATTTATGCCAAAACCCCGCACAGCCTGACGGAAATTTCCGACCGCGAAGTTACCGTCCATATCGCAGGCCCCAAGGCCAGCGATCTTATCACCATCGGATGCCCGCGCGACCTTGATCAGCTACCAACCGGCGAAGCCCGCCGTACGGTTTTTGATGGTGTCTCGGCGGTGCTCTGGCGGGATGGCGATCAGGATTACCGCCTCGATCTTTGGCGCTCCTTCGCCCCGCACGTCATCGCCCTTCTGGAAACGGGTTGCGCTGAACTGGCGGGCGAATAGCGCGATGCCCGGGCCCTTTGCAAAGCTGCCGTAAACCCGGACCGACGCTGCGATATGACGCCTCGACCAATGGCATTTTCCCGCAAGAGCCACGCCACGAACCCCAACCCGCTCGCAGCCGACGACGGCCCCAACGGCAAACCACCTCCGCCAAAACCGGACTTCCCGCAGCCCGGGAAGTCCCGACGAACCCGGGGCTTCGGCATCCTCGCCAATAGGGCGCAGACAGACCGCCTTCCGCCTCACGGCCCACTTCGATCTTCCGGCCATGGCGGCACTTCCGGCACCACCGAACACCGGACAAACCTTCGGGCCTCCGCCATCCTCGCAACAGACGGCCTTCGGGTTCTCTCGGCATTGCGGTCACGTTTGGCAATGGCGATACTTTCCGGTAACCACCGAGACCCAGACAAACCTCGGGTATCCGCCAACAGACGGCCTTCGGGCTCCCCCTCGCTCCGGTCACTCCCGGCCATATCGACATTTCCGGCAGCCGATGAAGTCCGGACACACCTCGAGCCTTCACCAGCCTTGCCAGCAGACCGCCTTCGGGCTTACCACCCGCTCCGATCACTCCCGGCCATGTCGCCATTTTAGGCAACCGACGAAGCCCAAGACACACCTCGGGCATCTGCCAGTCTCACCAGCAGACGGCCTTTGGGCCCACCACCCGCTCCGGTCGCCTTCGGCCATGACGGATTTCCGGCAACCGATGGAGCCCGGACAAACTTCGGGCATCTGCCAACCTCACCAACTGACGGCCTTCGGACTCACCCCGCGATCCGGCCACTTTCGGCAACGGCAGCCTTCCCGCAACCAGCCGACTGTCCAGACACATTTCGGGCATACGCCCCCCATCTGTCCACCGCCGACGGGTCACAGCTCAATGCTGCCCCCTGCTGCCATTGCTGCCGCTCCCGGCAAATTTGACGCTCCCTCTTTGATAAGACGCACCTCTCCCGTCATGACAAATGATCGGGTTAGTCCCCCAGTCCTAATCTTCGGGCAGAATGCCACCATAATGGTTCCGCCAGCCGCCGATCCATATCCTGCGGGGCACACCGCCGCCCTGCCTGTGTCTGTGTATGTATCTTTGCCGCAGCATCCTGATCACCTCTTTCATCCAACCCCAAATGCAAAAACCCGCGAGACACAAGGCCTCGCGGGTTTCGGTCCGGGTGCATTTCCCCCGTTGACTTTTCTCTTATGCCATAAATAAAAGAACAAATCAAGAACTTTTACGAAAAATTTGGCGGCGGGGCGTCCGGGCCGACGTTTAAGAATTATTACTGTCGACTCTCAACGTTGGAGATTACATAAACCAGTCTTATCGAAGCCAAGAACGAGAATGGCTAGGGCAGAGTAAACGCAGCTAAACTTAAGTTATTAAGAGGCATACCGCGGAATTATGACAATTCGGGTGATTGCTGCATCAGTCTGATTTTATGCAGGATGATAAGGGGGCGATGGAGCAGTGATTACGCTTTGTAAACACTGCTCCACGGTAGGCCCGGAGGGACTTGAACCCCCAACCAGACCGTTATGAGCGGTCGGCTCTAACCAATTGAGCTACGGGCCCCCAAGGGGAATAGAAAAGACCGCGCCAATTGTTTGGCGCGGTCCCGAAAACTAGCGATTTTCGGGCCAAGGTCAAGCCCGAACGTCGCAAGATTTTTTAATAATCGAGGAACGAACGCAATTTGCGCGAGCGCGACGGATGCTTGAGCTTGCGCAGCGCCTTTGCCTCGATCTGACGGATACGTTCGCGGGTCACAGAGAACTGCTGGCCAACCTCTTCCAGGGTATGGTCGGTGTTCATCCCGATCCCGAAACGCATACGCAAAACACGTTCTTCACGCGGGGTCAGCGATGCCAGAACGCGCGTGGTGGTTTCACGCAGGTTGGCCTGGATCGCAGCGTCAAGCGGCTGAACGGCGTTCTTGTCTTCGATGAAATCGCCAAGATGGCTGTCTTCCTCGTCCCCGATCGGGGTTTCGAGCGAGATCGGCTCCTTGGCAATTTTCAGGACCTTGCGAACCTTTTCAAGCGGCATCTGCAGTTTTTCTGCCAGCTCTTCCGGGGTCGGCTCCCGACCGATTTCATGCAACATCTGGCGCGAGGTACGGACCAGTTTGTTGATGGTTTCGATCATGTGAACCGGAATACGGATCGTACGGGCCTGATCGGCGATGGAACGCGTAATCGCCTGACGGATCCACCAGGTCGCATAGGTCGAGAATTTGTAACCACGGCGGTATTCAAACTTGTCCACCGCCTTCATCAGGCCAATATTGCCTTCCTGAATAAGGTCAAGGAACTGAAGACCGCGGTTGGTGTATTTCTTGGCAATCGAAATCACGAGACGCAGGTTGGCCTCGATCATTTCCTTTTTCGCACGTGCCGCTTCGCGTTCGCCTTTGTTGACGACGCCGTAAACACGACGGAATTCACCAATCGGCAAGCCGACCTCGGCCGAAACACCACCGATATTTTCACGCAACTGGGCGATTTCATCGGGATAGCGTTCAATAAAAGCTTTCCAGCCCTTGCCCGGCAGTTCGCCAACACGTTCCATCCAGTTCGGGTCAAGTTCATGGCCCTGATACTGTTTGACGAAATCGGGGCGTTTGATCTTGCAACGGTCGGCAAAACGCAGAAGCTTGCCTTCAAGACCGAGCAAACGGTTGTTCAGGCCCGTCAAGTGATCAAGCAGTTCCTCGATCCGGAAGTTGTTCAGGTGAACATCTTCCATAAGGTCAACCATCTCGCCCTTCAGCTTGGCATAACGTTTTTCGGTTGCGGCCGGAACGCTTTCGCCCTTGTTCATTGCAACAAGG
>CBIHMD010000412.1:0-3455 GCA_966210655.1 uncultured Thalassospira sp. | reverse complement strand
GTACTCCTTCACGAGATCGGCCATACACTACTTAACAAGCTTGGCCTTCCCAACTGGGACAATGAGGAAACAGTGGACGAATTTGCCCTCTATTTTCTCTATCTTGCAGGGCGGCAAGAATCTGCGATTTCATGGATTGATTGGTATGAGCAGAAAAACACACGCTCCGAATTGATTAACGCAGCCCGGAACGATGTCCGTCACCCTCTATCCATTCAACGGGCACGAAATATTCGACGGCTCTTAAACAATCCCGATGAGATGATCGTGCGCTGGAACAGGTTGCTTTATCCCTACATGACCAACGAGGCATTGCAGGGAATTTTGCGAGATTCCCCTACCCGATCCAGCCCCGAACTTGCCAAAGAAATCCTGATACGCAGGCAATAACCGCGACCCAATTCAACCGTTACAAATGCAAATCACAAAGCCGCAACCACCCCATCCGCGCGCGGATCAGTCGCCCCTTCCATCACGCCATTGGCGCGCAGCAGAATACCGCCCGCATGGCCCATCATGTCTTCGAAATCACCCACCACCTCAACCGCATGACCGGCTTTTTCAAGCTGCGTGATCAGGGCCGGATCAAACCGGTTTTCGAGTTTAAGGGTCGTTGTTTCCGCCCCCCATGTCCGGCCCAGCAACCAGCGCGGCGCGGTGATTGCCGCCTGAAAATCCTGCCCGAACAGGACATTGCGGGTAAATACCGCCGCCTGGGTTTGCGGCTGTCCCTCGCCCCCCATGGTGCCATATGTAAGGACATCACCGTTGTTCAGCCGCGCCATCGCCGGGTTGAGTGTGTGGAACGGTAACCGGCCGGGGCCGAGCTGGTTGGGGCCGTCATGCAGCGTAAAGCTCGCCCCGCGATTCTGCCACAGGACCCCGGTTTCGGGCACGACAACACCCGATCCAAATTCCCAGAAAATGCTTTGGATGTAACTGACGACCGTGCCGTTTTTATCCGTCACCCCCATCCAGATCGTATCACCGGGCTTGGCGATATGCGGCCAGGGCAGTGCGGTTTTCATATCGATTTTTGCCGCCTCGGCATCCAGCATCGCATCACTCAGAAGCGACATCGGATCAATATCCATCCGCCCCGGATCACCGATATGGGCATCACGTTTGATAAAGGCGCGTTTGGTCGCCTCGATCACGCCATGGATATGATCAAATCCCTCGCCCGTTTTCACGCCCAGCCGGTCAAACAGGCCAAGGATCATAAGTGACGCGGCACCCTGCGTTGGTGGCACCATATTGAAAACGGTGCCGCTTGATAGCTTCACCGAAAGCGGCGTCATGGTTTTGGCGTAATAGCCTTCAAAATCAGATAGCCGAAGCGGACTTCCCGCCGCCTCAAGCCCCTTGGCATTGGCGCGCGCGATATCGCCCCGGTAAAAATCATCAAGCCCGACGGCGCCAAGCCGTTCCAGCGTCGCACCAAGGGTCGGCTGTTTCAACACATCACCGATTTCGGGCACGCCCTTTGCGGCATAAGCCGCCACATACCCCGGTGCATCGCGAAGCTCCGGCAGCTTGTCACGCGTCAGTTCATGCTGCGATTTTGTGATCGGCACCCCGGTTCGCGCATGATGCACCGCATCGACCACAAGGCGCGCGATGGGCAATGTCCCACCCAGCTTCTGTGCGATTTTTGCGGCCTCCATCCAGCCGCCAATCGCACCGCCCACGGTCAATGCCGCCAACGGCCCGCGCGCCGGGATTTTGTCATGGCCAAGGTCACGGTAAAATTCCGGGCTCGCCAGCCCTGCCGCCCCGCCGCACGCCCGGATCGCCACCGGGTCCTTGCCCGGTTCGGCAATCAGCCAGAACCCATCCCCGCCAATCGCATTCATATGCGGATAGACAACCGCAATGGTGGCGGCGGCTGCAATCATCGCCTCGACCGCGTTGCCGCCATCGCGCAAAACATCGCGCCCGGCCTGGGCAGCCAGATGATGCGGGGCTGTGACGATCCCGCCAAGGCTTGTTCTGGTTCTGAGCATTTCGGGGCCTCCTGATGGCGCAAAAATCTTTGGCATGCCGTGTGTCCGGCATGCCCTGTTATGACCTGAAATCTATCGTGAAAATGATCCGGGTATCAGGCGATTTTCACATCGTGGACAAATCGCCTGATATTCCGGATCAGGACCTATCTGTTGCTACCAGCCAATAAGATCCGGTAGCCAGCTTGTCAGCTCCGGGAAGATGAACAGCAGCACAAGGGCCAGTGCCTGAATACCAATAAACGGAATGACCCCGCGATAGATATCCACCGTCGACACCGATTTTGGCGCAACACCTTTCAGGAAGAACAAGGCCCAGCCAAAGGGCGGCGTCAGGAAGCTGGTCTGCAGGTTCATCGCCACAAGGATCGCAAGCCACGCCATGTCGATGCCGCTATTCATGAATACCGGCAAAAACATCGGCAGCGCGATATAGGAAATCTCGATCCATTCAAGGAAGAACCCAAGGACAAAGATCACCGCCATCATGAACAGAAGGTTGCCCATATCGCCACCGGGCACCCATTCAAACATGGCATGCACCAGCCCCTCGCCGCCAAGCCCGCGGAAGGCAAGGCCAAAGGGCTGCGCGCAGATCAGGATGAAAAACACCATCGCACTGGTGATCAGGGTATCGCGCAACACATCGCGCATCACCCCGAAATTAAGCCGCCCGGTAAACAGCGCCAGAAGCAACGCGCCAAGCGCGCCCATCGATGCGGCCTCGGTCGGAGCAGCAATCCCGCCAACGATGGAACCCAGAACCGCAAAAACCAGTGCCAGCGGCGGCAGCACGACCTTGGCGATCTTGAGCATAAGGTCACGGGTGGCCAGCGCATCGCGCTCATCCTGCGGGATCGCTGGCACCATGTCGGGCTTGAAAATCCCCAAAAGCACAAGATAAAGAGCGAGCATCCCGGCAAGGATCAACCCCGGCACCATCGCGGCGGCAAACAGCGTCCCGACGGACTCACCAAGGATATCGGCAAGCAGGATCAGAACAAGGCTTGGCGGGATGATCTGCCCCAGCGTGCCCGATGCGCAAATCACACCGCACGCCACCCCTTTGTTATAACCGCGATTGATCAGCGGCTGTAACGACAGCAAACCGACCGTCACCACCGTCGCCCCGACCACGCCCGAAGACGCCCCCATCAGAACCCCGACAATCACAATCGCAAGCCCCATGCCGCCGCGAAGGCGGCCCATGGCATGGCCGATCACATCAATCAGTTCTTCGGCCAGTTTCGACTTTTCAAGCATCACCCCCATGAAGATGAAAAGCGGCAGGGCCAGAAGTGTATAGTTGGTCACAACCCCGTAAATACGCGCAGGCAAAAGGTTGAAAAGCCCGGTGCCAAATCCCAGAATGCCAAAGGCAAAACCCGAAATCGCAAGCGATATCGCAACCGGCACCCCAAGCACGAGGACGCCGAAAAAGCCGCCGAC
>CBIHMD010000411.1:0-3478 GCA_966210655.1 uncultured Thalassospira sp. | reverse complement strand
ATGTTCTCGACCTCGGGCGAGGTCAAGGAACTGCCGATCCTTATCAAGGGCGACGTGCAGGGTTCTGTCGAAGCGCTTATCGGTACCCTGCAGAAGCTGGGTAACGAGGAAGTCAGTGTGCGCGTTCTGCATAGCGGCGTTGGCGGGATCAACGAGTCCGATGTCACGTTGGCGCGTGCGTCAAATGCGCTGATCATCGGCTTTAACGTTCGTGCCAACCAGCAGGCCCGTGAACAGTCCCGTCGTGACAATGTCGACATTCGCTATTATTCGATCATCTATGATGTTGCAGACGACATCAAAAAGATGCTGTCGGGTATGCTGTCGCCGGAAGTCCGCGAGAAATTCCTGGGTTACGCGGAAATCCGCGACATCTTCACCATCTCAGGCAACAAGATTGCCGGTTGTATGGTTACCGAGGGTACCGTCAAACGTGGTGCGGGTGTTCGCCTGCTTCGCGACAACGTCGTGATCCATTCGGGCGAACTGTCGACGCTGCGTCGCTTCAAGGATGAAGTAAAAGAAGTTCGCGAGGGCTATGAATGTGGCATGTCATTCGCCAAGTATAATGACCTGCAGGTCGGCGATATGATCGAGTGCTTCGAGCAGGAGGAAATCGCCGTCGAACTTTAAGACGGTGGATTGACGATATGGCGAAGCAACCGGCCAAAGCACCAAGTCAGCGACAGTTGCGCGTGGCGGAGGAAATCCGCCAGGCCCTGTCGCATGCACTTGAGCGTGGAGATATATACGACCCGGAACTGACCCGGCGCCCGGTAACCATTACCAGCGTCAGTCTGAGCCCGGATATGCGCAATGCCATGGTATCCTTTACGCCGCTTGGCGGGGGCGAGGCGGAAACCTCGTTCAAGGCGCTGACGCGGCAGAAGGGCCATTTGCGTACCTATGTGGCGCGTACGGTTCATATGAAATACGTACCGGCATTGCGTTTTGTTGAAGACAAAAGTTTCGATGTAGCCGACCATATCGGTGCCCTCTTGCGTGACCCGCATGTTGCACAGGATCTTGCGGCGGACGGGTCGGACGACCATGAGAATGAGGACCACTGATGGCGCGTCGGCGTCGCGGTAGAAGCATCAATGGCTGGCTGGCAGTCGACAAGCCCCTGGAAATCACGTCTTCGACAGTGGTCAATCAGGTGCGTCGTCTGCTTGATGCGGCAAAGGCTGGTCACGGCGGGACACTCGATCCATTGGCGAGTGGTGTTCTGCCGATTGCATTTGGCGAGGCGACAAAAACGGTTGCCTATGTCATGGATGGCAGCAAAAGTTATCGTGTGACGCTGAAATTCGGCGAAGCACGCAGTACTGACGATGCCGAGGGCGAAGTTACCGCCACCTCGGATCATCGTCCGGATGCAGACGAGATAAAGGCCGTGCTGGGTGAGTTTATTGGCGAAATCCAGCAGGTGCCGCCCAAGTTTTCGGCGATCAAGGTCAATGGCAAGCGTGCCTATGACCTTGCGCGTCGCGATGAAGACGTGGTGCTTAAACCGCGTCCGATTCTGATCAAGGATCTTCGACTGGTCGATATGCCGGATCGCGATCATGCCGTTCTCGAAGTTGTTTCGGGCAAAGGGGCATATATGCGGTCTTTGGCGCGCGATATTGCGCTGCGCCTTGGTTCTGTCGGCCATATATCCGCCCTTCGCCGGACGTCGGCGGGGCCGTTTCCTGAAACGAGTTCCATTCCGCTTGCGGAATTGCTCGAAATGGATCCGGATGCGGTGTTGGAGAAATTGCTTCCGGTCGAGACCGCGCTGGACGACATCCCGGCGCTGGCCCTGACCGAAGTCGAGGCGCAGCGGCTGTCGAGTGGACAACCTGTCGGGTTGTTGCCGGTAGCAAAACGCAGTGCTCTCGAAACCCCCGTCGTGCAGGACGATATCGTCTGCGCCATGCTCCATGACCGCGCGGTTGCGTTGGCGGAGATCAGTGGCGGCGAAATCCGGCCTGTACGTGTTTTTAATCTCTAAAGGCGAAAGGATGCCTGATGTCGATTACTGCTGAACGCAAAGCTGAGCTGATCAAAGAATACGCTCAGAAAGACGGTGACACCGGTTCCCCCGAAGTCCAGGTTGCAATCCTGACCGAGCGGATCAAGAACCTGACCGAACACATGAAAGAACATAACCACGACTTCCACAGCCGTCGTGGTCTTCTCATGATGGTTGGCCAGCGTCGTCGTCTGCTGAAGTACCTGCAGCGCAAAGACCAGTCGCGTTACGAGACCGTTATCGGACGCCTCGGTATTCGCCGCTGATATCGAACTGCGGCGGAGGTGGTTGATCCCCTCCGCCGTCGTTTTTTATGTCCCGAGCGGATCGGGAAACACGGGGAAGCAGGGTCGGATGGGCCGACCTCTTTGCTTGGTCCGGACCCATTAATTATGCAGCTTTTATGAAAGCCTCATAATTAATGTGTTCGGAACTCGTGTAAGACTATCCGGGTCCGCTGAAGGTTTGTAAGAGGAAGAGAAAATAATGTTTAATGTCGTCCGCAAGGAAATGCAGTGGGGCAATGCCAAGCTGGTTCTCGAAACCGGCAAGGTCGCGCGCCAGGCCGATGGTGCCGTCATGGTCACCTATGGCGAGACCGTTGTGCTTTGTACCGCTGTTGGCGCGAAATCACCGCGCCCGGATATAGACTTTTTCCCGCTGACCGTGAACTATCAGGAAAAAGCATTTGCTGCCGGTAAAATCCCGGGTGGTTTCTTCAAGCGTGAAGGTCGTCCTTCGGAAAAGGAAACTCTGGTTTCGCGCCTGATCGACCGTCCGATCCGTCCGTTGTTCCACCCGCTGTATCGCAACGAAACCCAGATCGTTTGTACCGTTCTGTCACATGACATGGAAAACGATCCGGACGTGATTGCCATGATCGGTGCCTCGGCCGCACTGACCATTTCCGGTCTGCCGTTCCTCGGCCCGATCGGTGCTGCCCGCGTCGGTTACAAGGACGGCGAATATATCCTGAACCCGGCTACCGAGTCGGTTAAGGAAAGTGCCCTTGATCTGGTTGTTGCCGGTACCCGTGACGGTGTGATGATGGTTGAATCCGAAGCCAGCGAGCTTTCGGAAGAAATCATGCTTGGTGCAGTGAAATTCGGTCATGATCATTTCCAGCCGGTTCTTGATCTGATCATTTCGCTGGCCGAAGATGCCGCGAAAGAGCCGCGCGATATTGCAGAACTGCCGGAAGGCTATGATGCGCTGGTTGATAAAGTTGCTGCCATTGGCACCGATAGCCTGACCAAAGCATACAGCCATGTCGTCAAGCAGGAGCGTTCGGCTGCTGTTTCGAACGCCAAAGCCGCTATTGCCGAGAAACTGGCCGAAGAAGAAATCGCCGATGCCCTTAAAGGCAAGGTTTCGTCGATCATCAAGGATCTGGAAAAAGACATCGTTCGCGGTGCGATCCTGAAAACCGGCAAGCGTATTGATGGCCGCAGCGGTGCCGAC
>CBIHMD010000410.1:0-3491 GCA_966210655.1 uncultured Thalassospira sp. | reverse complement strand
CTTCATTGCACTACTCGCTTCTGGAATCAGGTCGCCGATTTGCTTTAACAATGGATGGTCCTTAACGGACCATCACATTGATGGCTTCTTCGGGCAGTTCCTCGCCAAAGCAACGCTGATAATATTCAGCCAGGATCGGGCGTTCCACCTCGTCGCAACGGTTCAGGAACGTCACGCGGAAGGCATAGGATATATCCCCGAAAATCTCGACGTTTTCGGCCAGCGTAATAACGGTACGCGGGCTCATGACGGTCGAAATGTCGCCAGCGACAAACCCCTGACGGGTCAGGTTGGCAAGGGCAACCATGGCTTCGATTTTCGCGCGACCTTCGGCATTATCGAATGACGGCACCTTGGCGGCAACGATGTTGGTTTCATCCGAGACCGAAAGATAGTTCAACGTCGCAACAATCGACCAACGGTCCATCTGCGCTTGGTTGATCTGCTGGGTTCCGTGATAGAGGCCCGTGGTATCGCCAAGACCAACCGTGTTCGACGTTGCGAACAGGCGGAAATTCGGATGCGGGTGGATCACCTTGTTCTGGTCAAGCAGGGTCAGCTTGCCATCAACTTCCAGAACACGCTGGATCACGAACATCACGTCCGGACGACCGGCATCATATTCATCAAACACCATCGCGACCGGGCGTTTAAGTGCCCAGGGCAGAATGCCTTCGCGGAATTCGGTGATCTGTTTGCCATCGCGCAAAACAATGGCGTCCTTGCCGATCAGATCGATACGCGAGATATGGCTATCAAGGTTGACGCGAACACACGGCCAGTTCAGGCGTGCGGCGACCTGTTCGATATGGGTCGATTTACCTGTTCCGTGATACCCTTGGATCATCACACGGCGGTTATGGGCGAAGCCCGCCAGAATGGCCAAAGTAGTATCGCGATCAAACCGATAAGTCGGATCGATCATCGGGACATGTTCGCTGCCCTGGCTGAATGCCGGGACTTTCATATCGCTATCAATTCCGAACGCTTCGCGGACGGAGATTTTGATGTCGGGTGCATCCAGCGAATGTTCGGCGGCTGCACCTGTCGCTTCGTAACCTTGGCTCATAAGTACTCGCGCATTTTATCGGACCGGTGACGCGGTCTCGTTTGAAACTAGCTCATTAATAGCGGCTAAGATGCGCGTGACAAAGGGAAGATGCGCAAAAAATATCTATCGCCGCAAATGGATCGAACAATGAAAAGGTCCGGGGCGTGAATTGCAAGGCAGATTTTATCAAAATTCGTCCGGCACCGGGTTCATATCAAAGGGAAACGCGTGCTTCCAGATCACGGATGTAGCTCATCAGTGATGAATAGGCGGCACTGATTTTTTTGAACCGTTCTTCCGCGCCCTTGTCCCCGCCATTGGCATCGGGGTGGTATTTCTTCGACAGGGTTTTGTATTTCGACTTCAACTCGTCCTTGGAAAACGGCCAGCCAAGATCAAGTGTTGCCATTGCCTGCTGCTGTTCGGACGGCATGCCCATTGCTCCGGCACGGCGCTGGGCATCTTCGCTTTTGCGTCGCCGGTCACCGGCCGGATCGCCACCCGGGCCATGATGGGTTGGATCACCATCTTCGTTAAAGAAACCAAACCCGTCGCTGAATTTGAAGTCGAATGGCTTCTTTGCACCACGAATATGACCGAATCGCCATGTCGGACGCTGCCAGTGGGTATCGCGCCGAACATCGCTTTCGATATCTTCCGCCTTCATGCCTTCGTAGTAATTCCAGGACTTGTTGTATTCCCGGACGTGATCAAGGCAGAATTTGTAATAGTCGCGCAGCTTGCGATCCTTGGGTGCACGAAATTCGCCATGACCTTCACATCCCGGCCATTCACACACGGGCAAGTCTGGTTCTTCGTGATAAAGGGTTTTGCGCTTGTTGCGTTGGCCTCGGTTCATCTGCGTCTATATGTTCTGATCATCGGGCTTCGCAATATCATACGAGCCGATTTAATGCGATAAAAGGCTTGAAAAACTGCCATTGCGTGCCAGAACGGTGCCAACAGTTAGATTTTCGCATTCATCAATGTGAAACACACCGAAACAAGAGGCCATTGTCATGCAGGTAGCCCAGCAGATTCGAGACATCCTGACCGCGGAATTTGCCCCCGAGAAACTTGAAATCATCGACGATTCGTCGAAACATGCCGGTCATTCCGGTGCCGACCCGCGCGGCGAATCCCATTTTTCGGTGCTGGTGGTATCCAAAAAATTCGATGGAGAGAATCGAGTCAATCGCCAGCGGCTGGTTTACATCGCCCTTGACCAGCTTCTTAAGGACCGGGTTCATGCACTGGCACTGAAAACCATGACGCCCACCGAATATGCCGCAGCCCTTACCCGACAATAACCATTACGTTTATTCCACATGGTGAAATCAACTTAGACGACCGTTATTTTTCGGCGCAATATTTGCCCAGAAGCCCCATGCGCAGTTCCCTGCATATGGGGCACGGGCGCCGGCCAAATCTGCGTCCGATACAAACGGGAGGACTATGTGATGAAAACGCGCCTTGTCGGGGCGAGCGTCGCCCTGTTTATCTCCGGAACGGCCTATGCGCAGGCCCCTGCCCCGGACAATCTCGAAAAACTTTCCAACTTTCAGTCAACCGGTACCACCGAATTCACCAGAATCGAACAAACCGGTGACTATGCCGACGGTATCAAAAAGACTCTCGAACGCATTACCCTGCCTGCCGGTTTCAAGATTGCCCTTTATGCCGTTGTGCCCGATGCCCGTCATATCGCGGTTGGCCCCCAAGGAGTTGTGACATTTGTCGGCACGCGCAAGGACAAGGTCTGGTCGGTGACCGACCGAAACAAGGACCGGGTTGCGGACGAGGTAAAGGATTTCGCCCCGTCTTTGCGGTTTTCCATTCCGAACGGGCCGTGTTTCTCGCCCGATGGCATGCTCTATATCGCGGAACAGAACCGGGTTCTGACCTTCCCCGCGGCCGAATTTTTCTATGAAAGCCCGGATGTTGCCGCGTTCAATGTCGTCAAACAGGGTGAACTGGTCCCGGCATCTGTTGAGAGCTATAACCACACCGCACGGGTTTGCAAAATCGGGCCTGACGGGAAGCTTTATATCTCGCTTGGGCAGCCTTTCAACGTTGCGCCAAAGGATAAGCTTGATCTTTATCGCGAACACGGGGTCGGCGGCATCATCCGGATCAATATCGATGGAACCGGGCGCGAAGTTTACACCTATGGGGTACGGAACTCCGTCGGTCACGACTTCCATCCGGAAACCGGGGAATTGTGGTGGACGGACAATCAGGTTGACGGCATGGGTGATGACATTCCCCCCGGTGAAATCAACCGGCAAACCGCAGCCGGTCAGCATTTCGGTCATCCCTGGTATGGCGGTGGCGACGTTCGCACCAATGAATATGCAGGTGAAGAAGTCCCTTATGACGTCGTAATGCCAGCGGTTGAAACCGTGGCACACGCTGCCGACCTTGGCATGAGTTTCTATAC
>CBIHMD010000409.1:0-3495 GCA_966210655.1 uncultured Thalassospira sp. | reverse complement strand
AAGCGGGACATATCCCGCACCGATGGCGGTAATCCCGAGAATGGCGGCAATGGCCGGGCGACCGCGTTCAATATGCAGTGCAACCAGATCATCTGGTTCGACCCCCGCGGTTTGCAGGCAATGGGCAATCGCACAAGCATTGGCATGCAGTTCCCCAAAGGTCCATGTGTCGTTGGTATCGCGGATGGCAGGGGCATCGGGGGTGATGGATGCCTGTCTGGCGAATTTCGCAAAAATCCCGGCATGCGCATCCGCATCAAGGCGGGTGTCGGGTTCTGGTCCTTGTTCCCAGATTTCGATATTGGCTTTCTGATCATCTGGCAGAAGATCAAGGGACGTAATCGGGGTCGTGCTTGCGTTGGTGTCTGCCGCAACCAGCTTTTGCAGGGTTTTCGTGAAGATGTGGCCGAGTTCGATCATGCGGTCGCGATCGAACATATCGGCATAATAGTCAAACGAGATGACCATTCGTTCCGGCAGGTCGCGGACAAATATCGCCAGATCGTTTTTGCATTGCTGCCGTCCAAGGCCGATGGGGCGCATGGATTTGGCCTGATCATCCGGTCCGTAATCGCCCTGAGCATAATTCATGTAAGACAGGGATACTTCCGATAGCAGTGTACGTTCGGGCTCGGCCGGTGGCGAAAGATCATCCAGCAGCAGATCAAGGAAATAGGCCCGATGGCGCAGGGCATCGATATGATGGTTTTGCACCTTGTGCAGAAGGGATGCGAAAGTTTCATCATCGGCAATCTGCATGCGGAGCGGCAGAAGCGAAACCATCATGCCCGGCACATTGCGGAAACCAGCACCATCGCGCTGATTAACCGGGACGCTGATGACCAGATCATCGGTGGCGGCGATCCTGCCAAGGACGGCAAACCATGTCGCCATCATCAGCGAGAACATGGTGACGCGTTGGTCGGATGCGAATTTGCGCGCCGATTTCAGCACCGCTAGATCAATATCAAACGCGACGATTTCGCCGGTGAAACTGTGGATGGCCGGGCGCCTGCGATCAGACGGCAGATCCAGTTTCGGAAGCGGTCCCTGATAAAGGGAAAGCCAGTAATCACGTGCGGTTTCAAGCCGCTTCAGGCTTTCGGGTTGCTGGCTCCAGTACGCGTAATCGCGAAGCTGATAGGGGAGCGGGGGCAAGGCCTGCCCGCGATAGATCGCCAGCAATTCCGAGAGCAGCATTTCAATGGTAAAGCCATCGCAAACCGTGTGATGGATATCAAAGAATAGTGCCTTTTGACCGTCGGCAGTGCAAATCAAACGCCAGCGGGCGGGAATTTCCGTTGCCAGATCGAACGGCCTGACAAGGCCCGCACTGGCATCTTCAAGCGATATGGAAGCATCAAGTTCGATCAGCGTCAGATCGGGCAGGGCTTCGTTAAGAGGCAGAATTTTCATGACCCAGTCATCGCCATTGGCGATCAAGCGGGTGCGCAGGATTTCATGGCGTTCGGTCAGGCGGGTGATGGCATCGCGCAGGCGATCAAGATCAACATTATCATCCAGCATGAAGGCATGCGGCAGGTTAAAGGCCGTGCCCAGATTGCCGCTTTGTTCGGCATGCAGAACCGAAACCTGTTCCGGGGCCAGCGGATAGAATTCCATTTCGGGCGCACAGCGCGGATCGACTTCGACCTCGGCCTTGGTTTTGGTCTGAGCCGGTTCTGGTGCCGGCGACAGGGAAACGGGCGATGGTGTCGCTGTTTCAACTGATGGCGATATCTTTGTGGCCAGTGCCGTGATCGTCGGGGTTTCAAACAGATCGGCAAGACCGATATTGCAGGCAAGTTCGGCATTCATGCGATCAACGATCTGCATGCCGGTGATGGAATCCCCGCCCAAAGCATAGAAATCCTCGTCCGGGTCAATGGTGTCATAGCCAAGGATTTCGGCCCAGATTTTTGCAATCCTGTCTGTCGGGGTGTGTGTTGCCCCGGCTGCTTCATGAAGGTCTGGCGTTTGCGCAATTGGCGGGGCAAATTGCGCAGACAGGTCGGACACCGTCGGTGTGGCAAAAAGGTCCGAAATTGCCAGTGACAGTTTCAGTTCGGCATTGATGCGGTCGACGATCTGCATGCCGGTAATGGAATCGCCGCCAAGGGCAAAGAAATCATCATCCGGGGCGACGGCATCATAACCAAGCGTTTCGGCCCAGATGGCAGCGATCCTTTGCGGGATATCCGGCGCGGATGCCAGTGCAGATGCCGGTACAGATGCCGGTACAGATGGCTGTGTCGCTACGGATGGAGATATCGGTGCGGAAACGGGGTTTGCCGGTTGTGGGGGTGTTTCACCGGCAAGGGCGGGATCAAGAACGACAAGCTGAGCCGCGGTGCTATGCATGGCATCGCGCCAGAAGATCGGGGCCTGTTGCGGGGTGACGCTGGCCCCATCCTGAAGCGGTACATTATGACGCGCGGCCATGCCCTGCTCGGCAAGGGCGCACCAGTCGATGATCAGGGCCGGGCGACCCTGCGACCTGCGGTAACGGGCAAAACCGTCAAGGAAGGCGTTGGCAGCACTAGAGGCGGCCTGACCGGGCACACCGACGATGGCTGTCAGGCTGCCGAACATGACAAAGGCCTGCACGGGGTCGTTAAGGGTCAGGGCGTCAAGATGACGGGCGCCATTGATCTTGGCGGCCATGATGCCCTCGAACGCGTCCATGTCCCGCACGGCCAGGAATCCGCCATCGGCAAGCCCGGCGGCATGGGTGATGGCCGTGATCGGGCCAAGGGTATTTCGGATCGTGGCAAGCGTATCGGAAAGGGCGTTTTTATCGGCAACGTCGCATGCGTGGATTGATACCTTAATGCCCTTGGCGCGAAGGTCGGCAAGTTTTGACTGCGCAACCGCATCAAGGCCGGTTTCGCCCCGACGTGCCAGAAGGGCCAGCGCGACTTTGCCACCCATCGCCATTTCTTCGGCAAGGGCCATGGCAAAACCACCGGTGCCGCCGGTCACGACGCAGACGCCGTGATCGGGCCAGTTGGCCTTTGCCAGATTGCCCGCACCGGAAACCGGGCGGAGTTTGCGGCGATAACGCATCTGATTACGATAAACCGAAACCGGATCGCGGCCCGGTTCGGTTGTCAATTCACTACCAATAAGCGTGATGAAATCAGTAGGTGCGATATCGGCAAAGCTCAAGACAAGTCGGGGTTCTTCGGTGCTTGCGGCGATGGCAACACCGGCCGCGGCACTTTGATCCGGATCGGTGGGGATGGTGTCGCTATCGATCTGATAGGCGCCACATCCGGTCACGACAAGCCGCATCCGTCCGCGCATGCCACGCAGCACATTGCGCAGGCAGCGGGCGGTGCGAAGGGCGATATCTTCGCCTGGTTGCAAGGCCAGAATGACGTTTTGCGCCGTTGCCAGCATATCCTTGCTGATGGCGTCGGGATGGACGCGCTGGCAGGTAGCCGGCATTGGCCAGAAATCACCATCGGCAATCATGATTGTGTTTTCAGGAAC
>CBIHMD010000408.1:0-3503 GCA_966210655.1 uncultured Thalassospira sp. | reverse complement strand
ACATCGGCATCCAGATCAAACAACCGCCGCACCCGGCCCCCGATTTCAAGCACCGCGTCACGCGCCGGGCCGCGCAGGATGATTTCAACCCCGCCCTGATCGCTCGTGAACCGGCATATCATCAGACCGACGGCATCATTGATGCGAAAACCGCGCGCATAGGTGCGGTCGCCCACCGCCTCCAGCCCCGGAATGGCGCGTGCCCGGAAGAATGTCAGAAGGTAGTCGGCATCAAAAGGCTGCCGCGCACGAAGACGCAGGATCAGATCGTCGCTTTTGGGGGCTAAGGGGTCATCATCGTTTTTATCTGACACAGGTTCGGCCTTTATACCGCGCCGGAACGCGGTCGGTGCGTGGCCATAGGCCGTTTTCATGGCGTCATTGAACCGGCGCAAACTGCCGAAGCCTGCAATATCGGCGATTTCGGTCATCGACAGGTTGCTGTCGACAATCAGTTGCCGGGCGCGAAGCAGTCGGCGGGCCTTGGCATGATCCTGCGGGGTGACGCCGGTATGTTCCTTGAAGATACGGCGCAGATGCCGGTCCCCGACGCCAAGCCGCCCGGCAAGCTGTTCGACCGATCCGTTTTCAAGGGCGCCTTCCTCGATCAGCCTTACCGCACGGGCAACGGTGGCGTGAACCCCGGCACTGGCGGGGGAGCCGGGGGCGGCTTCGGGGCGGCAGCGCAGGCACGGGCGAAACCCGTGGGCAATTGCCGCCTCCGCACTGGGATAGAATTGCACATTCACGCGCTTTGGCGTTACGGCGGGGCATATCGGACGGCTGAAAATCCCGGTGGTCAGAACCGCAGTATAAAACCGACCGTCAAACCGGCGATCCCGGGCCTTTAATGCGTGATAGCAGATATCGTCATTGAGCTGTTCCATACCCGGCAGTTTAGCAGAACACAGCAATAAAACTCGCCAGATTCGGACTCAAACGTGAAACCGCCGGAACGCACCGGCAATCCTAGTTCAGCGGGATATCGTTTGCGCCCTTGCCGTCCTGATACTGATCGGAAAGTGCATCATATTGCGCGGCAATCGATTTTGCCTTTTCCAGCCATGGCGCGCGGTCGGCTTCGGGGAGTTCGGCAATCATGGCCATCATGGAATGGCTTTGCCAGAATGCGTTGGATTTGTTGTATTCCCCGGCATCAAGGGTAAAGACCTCTTTGAGGATTTTTAGGTCATGGGGGATTTCAAATGAGTCACGTGAATCCTCGTGGCTGAAGAAATAATAGAAATTATCAAACCCGGCCCAGGTGATCGCCGACAGGCACATCGAACAGGGTTCATGCGTTGACAGGAAAATCAGATCCGACGTGGCGGGCCGTGCATCGGCAGGCATTTCGTAAAACCGTTTCAGGCAATGAACTTCGCCATGCCAAAGCGGGTTTTCGGTTTCGTTATTGGTTTCAGCCAGCACCAGCGAATGATCGGGTTTGCGCAACAAAGCCGCCCCGAAAATCTTGTTTCCAGCCGCAACGCCATTACGGGTTTTGGGCAGGATATCGTTTTCAAGTGTGGCAAACAGGGTGGCAAGAAGGGCGTTTCTGTCTTCGCGTGGCATAAAGGCGGTCCCCGATGAAATGCGTGATGCTTTTTGATGGCGTCCATTTCATCGTCATTGAACCGCCCTGCCAACAGAATTTATCGCAAGTTTTGTGACCGGACGGGAAAAACACTATGTACGGCATCTTGATAACGGCGGGAAACGAATGGCTTCCTAACCGCGCAGGATACCGTCATTGTAATCTTCGTAACGCTGATCGGCGGGCACCGGACGATAGAATTCCGGGTCCAGCAGCGTCGTTACCGCGATAAGCGTCGGCGATTTTCGATCCCGAACCTTGGTGATCAGGGCATGATCGACCGGTCTCATTTCACGGATTTTGATAACTTCGAAAATGGGGCCATTCGGGGTGGCAAGTTTGAACTGGTCGCCAACAGCGACCTGGCCATGGGACTGACGCGGCATTTTTGGACTTCACCTGACTGATAGACGTTTGCTCAAGACACAAAACCCGTCGAGGCCCTATTTTTCAAAGACTTGGCCCTTTCGTTTTTCAACGGATTCTGCGTATGGGCAATACATTGCCAGACATATCAGGCGAGACTATGACAGAAGCGGGATTTTTACGGGCAAAAGACATAAAAATGCAATCATCGAAATCCCGGTATCCCTGACCAAACTTTTCTGCCGGTTTACAATAGTTTAGACTGCGCCTGATCGATATTGCACTTTCATGCCGGAGGCATCAGCATGCTTGCGATCCGTTTATCCAAAATCCTGACTGTGGCGGCGATTGCCCTGTTTGCAACATTGGTCGCCTTTGGCAACATCACCGATTACGGCAGCAATTTCGAATTCGTCCGTCATGTTTTGATGATGGATACGATCTTTCCCGACAGCACCATCAAATATCGCGCGATTGAAAGCCCTGCCCTGCATCATGGTGCCTATATCGCGATTATCGCGACCGAGGCGCTTACCGCAATCCTGTGCTGGATCGGGGCGTGGAAATTGTGGTCGGTCCGCTATGCCACCGCCGCACTTTTCAATAACAGCAAGGGATACGCCATCGGTGGCCTGACCGTCGGCTTTTTGCTGTGGCAGGTGGGGTTCATGTCGATTGGCGGCGAATGGTTCGGTATGTGGATGTCCGACACATGGAACGGTATTGACTCCGCCTTTCGCTTTTTTATCACCATCCTTGCAGTCCTGATCTATATCGCGCTTCGCGATGGTGAAGTCGATTAGGGCATTCCGGGTCAGACGCAAAATCCGCCGAATCCCTATTTTTCAAAGACTTGGCCCTTTCGTTTTTCAACATATTTTGCGTATGGGCAACACATTGCCAGACATATCAGCCGAGACTATGACAGAAGCGGGATTTTTACAGGCAATGTCACCAGAATCATTCTTAAATACATTAGCAACGATAATTAGGGAGGAATGAAGAATAATCTTAAAATAGATCACGGACTCTGACATTGATTTTGCCAGTCTGAGCCGCACAGCGTATTTTTTTACTGAGCACATCCGGTAATGGAATCTTACGGTCTAGAAGATCAAACAAATCGACTCCTTCTATACAGATTAACCGTTTCCCTCGACCAAAAGCGTCTAATCCCTCTTCGGTAAACCCTGAAAAACTAACGAATAACCCGCGCGTCCAAGCTGCACGTTGTTCAATTTTGCCATGAAATGTGTGGAGATCGCTCACAGACATTTTGCGATTCTGCCATTTCGCTTCAAGAATATAAGTTTCGTGGTCTAAAATAAAACTACCATCAATTTGGTCACCTCTAGTCTTAAGAGGTTCGCCAGCATCCATACCAAATTGGTTCATTAGTCTATTAAGGAAACGTTCGAATTCGAAGCCTCGTGCTTGAGGCTCCAAATTCATAACTCTTCCAAAATCAACCATAAGCAACTCATAGGTCTCATTCGGAACGATAGACGGTGGCACGACTTCACTTTGGAAACACTCTTTCTCG
>CBIHMD010000407.1:0-3506 GCA_966210655.1 uncultured Thalassospira sp. | reverse complement strand
TATCAGTGGTTAACCTGGACCGTTCGGGTGCTAGGCGGATGTTATCTGAGTTATCTGGGTATACGTTTGATCCGCACCCGGCCAAAGGTGGATGATTTTGCCATCTCGACTGACCACATAACCTCAAAACAGCGTGGCAATCCGATCCTTTTCGGCTTTCTGGTCACGATGACAAACCCAAAGGCAATTGTTCTGTTCGCCAGCGTCTTTGCCACCGCCGTCACTGCCGAAACGCCCGTCTGGCTGATGGTTTTGATGATCGGGCTTGTCATCTTAAGCGCGCTGGTCTGGTACACGATCATCAGCCTGTTCATGTCATCCGCCCCGGTCATGAAACGATTTTCCAATGCCCAACACTGGATCGAACGTTTCGCCGGTGTTTGCTTCATCGCAATTGGCGGCCGCATTCTGGTCGACGCCCGCAATCCGGTATCGCCCTAAAAAAAGCCCCGCCTGAAGTGGCGGGGCTTTGCTGCGATGATCTGCTGATCAGCTGTAATTTGACGGAAACATCGCGCGTTTGGCGACTTCATCCATTTCGGTTTTGAAAGCATGGTCGCTACCGACCTTGCGCGCGCGTTCTACCGCCGGGCGGGCGCAGATGCCCTGATACCATTTCTTCAGGTTCGGGTAGGGATCAAGCGGCGCATCACTTTTCATGACGAATGCCGCGCGTTCGATCCAGCCCCAAAGCGACATATCGGCAATGGTGTAACTGCCCCCGACAACAAATTCGCGCCCGGCCAGATGATCATCCATCACCCTGTAATGGCGTTCGATTTCCTTGCGATAGCGGTTCACACCGTAATCATTGCCTGCGGGTGCCGCGTGCTGAAAATGAACGGCCTGCCCGGAAAATGGTCCAAGACCCGATGCAATGAACATCAGCCACGACAGCAATTCACCACGATCTTCCGCTGTACCAAGAAACTTTCCGGTCTTTTCCGCCAGATAAATCAGGATGGCGTTCGAATCAAAAACCCGGGTTTCTTTGCCACCCGCCCCGTCGGTGTCAACAATCGCCGGGACCTTACCATTCGGGTTGATCGCACGAAACTCAGGGCTGTGCTGTTCGCCCTTTTTGGTGTCGACCGGCATTATTTCATAAGGCAGACCGGCTTCCTCAAGGAAAAGTGAAATCTTGGCCGGGTTCGGGGTCGGATGGAAATAAAAGCGGATCATCGGGGTCTCCTGATAGGGGGGCGAAACCGTATTTTCCGCCTGCCCTTGAATTATGGAATGATCGGTTTAAATTGACGTATCAGGAACGTGTTGGCAAGGTCATAGTTTGAGATGAGCCACACATCACGAAAGTCAAAGGAGGCTTCGCCCCATGATTGATCTTTATTACTGGCCAACCCCGAACGGCCACAAAATCACGCTTTTCCTTGAAGAAGTCGGGCTTGAATACAAAATCCACCCGGTCAATATCGGGGCTGGTGATCAGTTCAAACCGGAATTCCTGGCCTTTTCGCCCAATAACCGCATGCCTGCGATCATTGATCAGAACCCGGCAGATGGCGGCGATCCGATCGCGGTTTTTGAATCCGGTGCGATCCTGCAATATCTGGCCGAAAAAACCGGAGAATTCCTGCCGACCGATGTACGAGCCAAGAAAACCGTGATGGAATGGCTGTTCTGGCAGATGGGCGGGCTTGGCCCGATGGCCGGTCAAAACCATCACTTCAGCGGTTATGCCCCGGAAAAAATCCCCTATGCCATCACGCGTTATGTCAACGAAACCAACCGGCTTTATGGTGTGCTGAACAAGCGACTTGAAGGCCGCACGTTCATCGCCGGTGACGATTATTCAATTGCCGATATGGCCTGCTATCCGTGGATCGTCAGCCATGAGAAACAGCAGCAGGACCTCAATGACTTCCCCAATCTGAAACGCTGGTTTGAAAGCATCAAATCCCGCCCGGCGACCATTGCGGCCTATAAGGCGGGCGAAGGTCTTCGCAAGGAAGACGGACTGAGCGAGGAAGACAAGAAAGTCCTGTTTGGACAGACAGCGAAAACCGGCAAAAACGCCTGATCTCCAAACATCTCCATCTTCATCCCCCGCCAGTTAAATGGCGGGGGATGCCAAGAACTAATGATGGCGTTCACATAATTGACTTACGGTCAAAAACGTCTTTAACTGATCCACAACTTATTGAAAACGTAAGCGTTCACGTCAGCCAACGCACTATCCGCCTGATCAGGCCGGAGGGTGCGGTCATGTCTCTCTGTCCGATGGCACGAACAAACATTGATGGAGGGCCCATGCTTCCCCGCCTTTGTCTGCTGGTTTCCAGCCTTTTGCTGATAGCATCCTGTGCGGTGCCCCCGGATTCCCCGCGTTTTGAACCAAACGCAGCCCTGCCGCCCTTTGATCAGGGCAGCTTTTCCGACTACGTACGCGAAAACCGCGCATGGATTGCCGAACACCGCGCCTTTATCAGCAACGACCACGATCTTGAAATCGATATGAATGCGCCCTTTGAAATGCGCCCGGAAACCGTGCCCAAACGCGGCATTCTGTTTGTGCATGGGCTTGGTTCCAGCCCGTGGTATTTCATTGATATAGCAAATGCCATGGCAAAGGACGGATGGCTTGTCCGGTCAATCCTGTTGCCCGGCCACGGAACGAAATCCGCAGACCTAATGCTGCCGGATCTCGACGATTGGGAAAAGATCATTTCCCACCAAACAACATTGCTGAAAAGCGAGGTTGATGAAGTCTGGCTGGGCGGGTTTTCAACCGGTGGAAATCTGGTAACCAGCTATGCTGCGCATGATCCAGACGTGAACGGTCTTTTGCTGTTTTCGCCCGGCTTTTATCCGTCAAACGGGTATCTGTTTCTCGCCCCGGCAATTTCATATTTGTGGGACTGGGTTGATATCGATACCGAAGACAATATTCCCAATTACCAATCCCTGCCATCGCATGGGGCCAGCCTTTATTATCAAACCGTCGGCAAGGTACAGGACGATCTGACCCGCGCGGATTTTAACCGTCCTGTGCTGATCACCATGAGCCAGTATGACAGCGTCCTTGATCCCATCACCACACTTGATGCGTTCCAAAGCCGCTTCACCAATCCCCGGTCGCGTTTTGTCTGGTACGGCGAAACACCGACAAACCTTAACGACACCCGTGTGACTGCGCTTTCCAGTAATCTGCTTGATGACCGCATAAGCACCTTTTCCCACATGAACGTGCTGTTTGCGCCTGATAACCCCTCTTACGGCAGGCATGGCAGTCACATCATGTTTGAAAACGGCCAGGAAGGCATTCCCGTGCCAGAGGATTCAGAAAGATTGTGGTTCGGGGCATGGGGCCAGATAACACCGGGCAAATATCACGCCCGCCTGACATGGAACCCGTATTTCAACAACCTTCTTGCCGATATCCGCACGGTTACCGACCAGCCATGATCCTTATTATCCTTACCGCCATGCCGATCTCTCATGCGTCGGCATGGCGGTAAGGATAATAAGGATCATGGCTGGTCGGTAAC
>CBIHMD010000406.1:0-3516 GCA_966210655.1 uncultured Thalassospira sp. | reverse complement strand
GGCCTTTTTGACTGTTCCGGTGATTTTCGGGATTTGCATGACATTGCCGATCCGACGATCCAGAAAGGCCCAGCTGTCTGCATGGCCTTCGGATTTATCATCCAGCCAATAGGCAAGGGTTGAACCATAAACCCCCGCAAGCAGCATCCGCTTGGTGTACCAGTTATGATCGGTCGATGTATCACCGGCGGCAATCCACATCTTGTCCACCGTGCCATGCGTCAGCTTAAGGCTAAGCGGGACGTTTTGCGGCAGGGTCAGATAGGAAAGGGCGGCACGCACCGTATCCTTTTCGTGTTCCACCAGCGACAGACGGGTTTTGACCGCAGTCGCGATCCGTTCGCGGATTTTCATCGACGCTAGGTCAATCTTCTCGAGTTCCTCGACCATCTTGCGATCCGTCATCTCGACATAGGTAATGATTGCCTGACGAATACCACCGGGGAACAGACGGTCAACCTCGCCCGTGGCAAGATCAAGGTCTTCGGCGCCGCTACGAAGGGCTACCATACTCCAACCGTCAAACGGGATATGTTCAAGTGCCGCCGCAACCAGCGCCTCGCGCTGCGTGCGCAGGCGGTTCATGCTTTCGGAAACTGTCATTTCAGGCCTCCTTGCTTTCGTCATCGGCAGCAGCATCGGAAGATGAAGCCCCCTGTCTGAAGGTCGTCTCGGGCGGGTTGTCACGTAATTCTTCGGCAAAGCCCAGCAAAGTCATGTCTTCCATACGTTCGGGATACATCACCCCGATCAAATGATCATATTCGTGCTGAACGACGCGCGCATGGAAACCGCCGGCAATGCGTTCAACGTCCTTGCCATATTCATCTAACCCGCGGTAATGGATTTTGTTCCAGCGCGGCACAACGCCCTGCAAGCCCGGAATGGAAAGGCACCCTTCCCAGCCATCAACGATTTCATCGCCGATTGCCTCTATTTCCGGATTGATCAGCACGCTTAACGGCACTTCCGCATCATCGGGATCATCGCTTTTGCGAAAGGCCGGGACATAAAAAACCATGATCGCCTTGGACTGAAACACCTGCGGTGCCGCAAGACCAACGCCCCCGGCATCCTTCATGGTTTCCTTCATATCCGTGATCAGACGCTGGATTTCAGGATCAAGCGGGTTTTCGACCCGGTCCGCGACCTTGCGCAGAACCGGGTGGCCCATCCGGGCAATTTTAAGGATCGACATGGCCCTATATCCAACCAAAACGGCATGGCTGTAAAGCCCCTACGCTTAACCTGCTTCCTAATGAGCCGACAAAACCAGCGTCTGGACTGGCCAGATCAGTGCCTGAATACGCAGTAACAACGCATGCACGATCCCGACCGTCTGTACCATATGCAGAAACACCCATTCGCCCGTACCGATTTCCGGATTTTCAAGTTGATCATGGGTATTGGTATAGGCATTGGCAACACACTGGCTGCCCCACGGGACATCCTTGATTTGCTCGGGGTAAAGCGGAACCATTTTGGCAAGGAAGGTTCCCGGTGCCGCCCGCTCCGAAATATCAAGCAATCTGTCTGTCGGCCGGAACTGACCGGCGGCGATCACCGGTTGCACGCTGGTCACCAGCATCGGAATAACCTCGAACGGCAATGACGCACAGGCCATTTCCGCAAGGATCCCTGCTTTGACAATCTGGGCTGAGACCTGCTGAAAACCGGCCTGAAAGACAACCTCGTCAGGTTTGTCCGGTATCAGAATACCAGCGGGGCGCAGAAGCGGATTAACAACATCACCGATCTGCAATGCAAATTGCTGTATCTCGCCATCAACACCAGCCCGGACAACGGTTTTGCCAAGGGAAACCTCGGCCGAACGAAGCGATGCTTCCCCACTGGCAAGCTGGGCAGGCAACAGCGTTTCCATTCGGGTTTCCACGGCATTGACATTCGCCTTCGCCGCATTGACCGATCCCTGACGTGTCGTCAATGCAACTTCAAGCCGTTCGACCTCGCGCCGTGAAACCGCATTGGTACCGCGCGACAGAAGATCGGATTTGACCGCCAATTCCTCGCGCACCTGTTCATACGCCCCTTGCGCTTCTTCAAGATTACCGTTCGCCACCGCAAGATCAGCCTGCGTTACCGCCATCTGTGCACGGATTTCCTGCACCTGCTGCCGGGCTATTTCAACCGCCTCGGTTTCCGTACGGTCATCAAGGCGGAATAACGGCTCGCCCGATTTTACCCGATCATCGTTATTGACATAAATCTCGACCACGCGGCCGTTTTTCTCCGGCAAAATGGTCAGGGTGCGATAGAAGGACGCAACGTTCTGACTTGACGGGTGGTAATAAAAAATCAGCGTAATCAACGAAATCGTCAGGATCGCACATCCGACAATCCCGTAGCGCAACTCGTACCAGACCGAAAACAGGGTGATTTCCTTGCCGATACGTTTGCCCTGCGCATATCGGCGTACAAGATAATCCGGCAGGATGGTAAAAATGGAACATAACATAAGTTCAAACATCTTTACGGTCCTCCTGCTCTGTCACGCTGGGGATACCGGTCGCGACATCGCCATCAGCAACCTGTTCTGATTTGACCGAGTCGCTCATTGCCCCCTTCTGCCTTGCCATTGCCTTCACGGCATCGGCAATCGCATTGATCGGGGTATAAAAATCGGGAACCTGAACCACGGCAATCACCAAGGCCGCCAGCCAGAACAGGTTGTTATGGGTAAACAGCGCCAGAAGGGTCAGGATACTGATAAGCTGTATCTGGGTGTGATTGGCATGATGGGCCAGTCGTTCGGGCAGCGCGTGCAAACTCAGATAAAGTGCACCAAGACCAAACACCGCCAGAACGACAGACCAGACAACAATCGTGAACAGTATATCTGACTGTCCAGGTGCGGTAATGAAGAACGGCGCATGCGCAATTGCCGTCTCCCGCAATGAGCTTTCCATGTCCAAATATCCCACCGTTATGACAGCTCTATGTCACGTAAGCCTGCAACTCTGGCAACATCCCCGTAGCAAGCAGCAGCAATAAGCCCAATTTTGTCAAAGCACTATAGCAAATTTCACTATTGGTATGATCCAATAATTCACGCAAAATGAAATATTATAAAACGCGTATCGGGAAATCGGGGTTTTGCCTTGGCGTTTTGCGCCAAGGGGCTTAACAAACGCCAGAGGCGAATATCCCCTTCCCTCTTTTCTTTTCCACTGCTTTGCACTATATAAGGCTCACGGTCATACAGGCCGTGCAACCAACCGGAGGGCATGATGCTCTTCCGGGTGTTTTTGTTTTTTTGAAAGGAGCGTGGTTTCCGTGCAGGTAATCGTTCGCGACAACAATGTCGATCAGGCTCTGAAAGCGCTTAAGAAAAAGATGCAGCGCGAGGGCATTTTTCGTGAGATGAAACTCCGTCGCCACTTTGAAAAGCCGTCGGAGAAGAAAGCTCGCGAAGGGGCGGAAGCAGTCCGCCGTTCCCGCAAGCTGGAGCGCAAGCGCATCGAGCGCGAAGGCTTCTAGTCTTTTTCACTTTCGGGG
>CBIHMD010000405.1:0-3517 GCA_966210655.1 uncultured Thalassospira sp. | reverse complement strand
GGTCTGCAGCGGTATGACTGGCCATGCAGAAGTGGTTCAGGTGGTCTATGACCCGGCTGTGATTTCATATCAGACGCTGTTGCGTCTGTTCTGGGAAAACCATGATCCGACCCAGGGCATGCGCCAGGGCAATGACATCGGTACCCAGTACCGGTCGGCAATCTATACCCTGAGCGATGAACAAAAAGCGGCTGCCGAAGAATCCCGTAATCAGTATCTGGATGCGCTCAAAGCCGCCGGACGTAATAACATCACGACAGAAATACAGAATGCACCGGTCTTCTTCTACGCCGAAGATTTCCATCAGCAATATTTGCACAAAAACCCGGATGGTTATTGTGGCCTGGGCGGAACGGGCGTTTCCTGCCCGGGAATGTAAGCCCACAGAACATTTCATCAGCCTGTGCAACACCGGCACAGGCTGATTAAAAAACCTGACAATTTCAACGACACGATTTCCGTTGCTGACAGGGCAATGTACAAAGCAAGAAAAGCGGCAAAACCAGTTCAGGTTTACCGCTCTGACCTCGCCAAAAGCCTAAGACATCATACCGGCTTGCCACCATATTCACGGCTAAGGTCGGCACAGACCCGGCGCACTTTCAGGCCAAACTGTTCTATCCGGTCATTGGGAATGCGCGCGGCCGGTCCTGACAGGGACAGTGCTGCAATTGGCAATCCGGTTTCATCGCGCACCACACCGGCGACACATCGCAACCCAACGGCATGTTCTTCATCATCAAGGGCATATCCCCGCTGCCTTGATCTATCCAGATCGGTTTTCAATGTATCTTCGCTGATCAGGGTACGCTCGGTGATTTTTGGCAGGCCATGCTGTGTGATGACGGCGGTTACTTCCTCATCGGGTAAAAATGCCAGTAACGCCTTGCCAACCCCGGAACAATGCATAAGTGCCCGCCGCCCGGGTGTGACCAACGCACGCATCATCTTGCGACATTCAACCTGCGTCAGGAAAATGACTTCCCCGCCATCGGCCACGGCAAGATTAACCGTTTCCCCGCTGTCTTCCATCAAAGCCCGCATATAGGGACGCGCAATCTGGCTGAGATTGCGGTTTTTGGTAAACGCATTGCCAACGCTGAATGCCTGCACCCCGATCGACCAGAGTGTTCGTTCGCCATCAAAAGTAACATAGCGTTCGTGCTGCATCGTTGTCAGCAAGCGATGAACGGTTGAAGGCGGCAAATGCACCTGATGGGCGATTTCGGTCAAAGTCATTCCATACTCGCTGTCTGCGAGCGTGTTCAGAATGCTGAGCGCCCTTACCAATGACTGAACCTGCTGCATGCAGATCATCCTTCCGGTCGAAGGCTTTGAGGCCTTAGGAACTGATATATCGTAATGTTATGGGATTGGCGTCATGCGCGCACGGACTTTTCACGCATCCAGACCAAAGTGGAATATGCGATCAGATAAGTTGTCGCGACCGCAAAGGACAGGAGCGTCCCGATATTAATCCCCCAAAGCGGATAGGTAAACGTCACCGCCAGAATATATATCCAAAGTGCGCCCATCCCCCTTGGGAAATTGCGGATCACGGTATGCAGGGGACCAGCACCGTAAGACACATGCAGGATCAGCATCATCGGATAAAGTGTTACGGGGAAACCGGAAAACAGCCCTGCCCATTTGGGGCCAACCCAGGCTGCTATGCCACTGATACCAAGAACAATCAACGATGCCAGAATGGCGCGGAATAAAACCACGCGCCTTGTCAGTCGCACCCGGTTAAGGATGCGGACATTCTCGATCCCTCGAAACAGGATAAGGGCCACGATCATGGCAATCAGCAAGGTAATCGCCCCGGAAAGACGGGTAAACGCAATCTGCTGACAGATCCATGATACGAACATGAACGCGCTGAATGCCGCAAACGAGCTTATCGGTAACTGAACGATCAGCTTCCGGTCGATCAACAACCGGGATGCAATGTAATATGCATAAAGGAAGGCAAGCGTTGCGATCAATCCCGGCAAGGCATAAACCGCACTTTCCGATGCAAAGACGATCCCCTGTTCCAGCCCGATGAAATACAGCAGAATTGCTGTCCCCAGCGGATATCCGGACAGTACTCCTGCGGCACGCGGGCCTGCCCGCTCGGCAAGGATAGACAATCCCAGCACAACAGAAATGGATACTGCAAGCTTGGCAAACAGCAACGTCACAGGAACCTCCCGAAGTTTATTTTAACAATTCATCGATGAATTGTCGTAATATTATATTTTACCGCTATCTCCTTTTTCCCGCAGGCGCAAGCACGAACCAATTTCAAGGCCTTTTGACAATCATGTTAACCCGCAACAAAAAAGCGGGCCCCGAAGGTACTCGCTTTTGGCCGACAGGTTCGATATCCCGCAATTTTCTAAGAGACCGCAGCAAGTTTCGGTGCCGGCTTATCCGCATTCCTTGACGCATTCCGTGATTGCTGGACAATCACCCCGCGCCAGCCGAGCCCCTGATAGGTTTCATAACCCGGCGTCAGCGCATAAGCGACAAGTGATCCATCCGCCAAAAGATACGAACCCCGCTTTGGGTCTTTGATTTCCAGCTTCATCTGCTCAGACAGAATGCCCTGATCATCCGAAGCAGCAATGATGTGATTTTTGGAATCAATCAGCATCACGCGGGTACGCGCACGCTCTTCATCGCTGAAATTCAGCGCCTTCACAACCATAGGGGCCTGATTTTCCCAATCAAAGAATACCCCCATGACACCGATAACCTCGCCTTTGGTTTTTCCGCCACGCCGCACTGCGGTCGCATAAGTCGCTGTTGCCGCATTGCCAAGAATCTCGTTGCGCGCAATATCTGCAACTGCATATTCCCCGCCATCCCGGCACCGCATGGCATCGCGAAACCACGGCATATGGCTAATATCCGTACCGGCAAGACGATATTTATCCGGGCGTCCGGTGGCAATGATACGCCCATTGCAATCGGCAACCCACAAATCAAGATAAACGGTATAGGAATCAAGGATTACCCCCAGACGCTGTGATGTCTGGGCTGCAATCTCGCCATTGTCGGGATTTTCACAGACATCGACAACGGCGGCATCCGTGGCCCACCAGCGAACATCGCAAGACCGCTCAAACAGGTTTCGATCCATAAGTTCGACAATATACCGCGACAAGTCGGCGAACCGGTCGCCGCGCGCCGTTTGTGCCGTCCGCTCAAGATCAAGGGCCAGACTTTCAAACATATGTTCGAGCTCTTCGGTAATTACCGTTACCCGTTGCGAAATTTCCTTTACCTCGTTGGCCACAACGCCAAATCCCCGCCCGACTTCCCCCGCACGTGCAGCTTCGATGAGCGCATTCAGCGCCAGCGTTCGTGTCGCCCGCGTTACTCCTTTAATTTCCGTAATCTTCTCGTTGGCAAGCTGCGACATATCTGTTGCCACCTGCAAAATTCGTTCAGGCATTCCTGCAAGCTCCACTTGTGAAATTCGGTTTCACCCTGTGCCGATGCGTTTTTTTTATGCATCATTCTTATG
>CBIHMD010000404.1:0-3522 GCA_966210655.1 uncultured Thalassospira sp. | reverse complement strand
GTATTGGCAATGATGATGTCACCAACCCGAAGCATGTCGCGCGCATCGGCAAAATAACCCGCCGTATCAACGTCGGCGGCGAAATCCGGGGTGATGTAATGCCAAAGCGTAAAGCCGTTGGCATAGGCCAGAACACTGAGGTTTCTGGCTTTAAAACCTTCTGCCATTTTGGTCTCCGTTATCTGTATGGAAAATCTTCAAAAGCCGCGGCTTATTCTTTGGCCCGGATGCAGCTCACCCCGGCATCATCAACAAGCACCGCGCCCTGGCTCATGGAATTGTTGACGAAATGCGCCGCATGGTCGCCGTGCCAGGTAATGTCGGACTGCACATCGGCCCCAATCGCATGGCCAATCGCGGTTCGGTGATACCAGAAGCACGACCGGATGCCGTCCGCCACCGGAAGCCCCGAATGCGGCATCCATAGCGTGCCAAGCCACCGTTTGGCCTGCGTTCCCTTCCACGGCAGATCATCATCACCGACATAATCGGCATTGGAAAATTCCGGGAGTTGCAGCAATTCGGACCACTGTTTCCAGCCGACAATCGCATAACGCTGCCCGTCATCGGGCACATCGCGGTTGCCCATGCCTTCAAAGGCTGCCATCACCTTGCCAAGGGTCAGGCCGGTATCATTGTGATCAATAAGCTCCTCGCCGCTTGCCAGTGCATTGATGATCAGATCATCTGTCTTGCGACCCAGCGCATAGGCACCGGCATTGGCCAGAACCATCTTTTCATCGTGATTGGTCTTAAGCTCATCAAGTGCATCGACCCAGTCACCGGCATAATAATCGCGAAGGTCACAGCGCACCGCCTCATGTTCGGCATTCATCACCGGCACCTTGCCATGGCGTGCCTTGGTGGTCGCCTTGCCCTTGCCGACTTTCTGAAAAACCGTGCTGGCCCCCTTCACACTGTTTTTGACCCGCACCGTATTGCGAAGCTTTGATCCCATCCGCTGATAGGCCTGATGCACATCGGCCTGGAAATGATCGACAAAGCTTTTATCGATTGTCACGCTCATTGGTTTTGTATCCTTCTGCCCATAAACAATTTTCCGACCACAGATGCGATGAAACGGCCCGACGGCGCTGCAAATCAGGCAATTTCGCCTTATTTGCACCCCGAACCGGTCATCTTGCGGTCATGGTTGAGTGGTCTTGTGTTTCGGCTCGAACCCCCATCTTCACGGGGGGATCGAACACCTGTCCGGTTTGGCCGGACCTGTTGCAAAATTGATGATCTGGAGTTTGCGTTGCGCGCAAAACTGTTTGCCACCATCGCCCTGATCGGGATTGGGGCAGCGGGTTATACCCTGCTGCCCTATACCCCTGTTCCCGGCTATTTCAACGATTTCACCAGCCGGGTTTCGGCCCTTGCCGGGTTTGGCGCGGAAAATATCCGCAACCGGGTTCTGCCCGATCTCGAAGCCGAACTGTCCAACGCGGACCTTTCGATTGGCGCGCCGGTTTTCGTGCGCGTATTCAATGCCGATCGCGATGTCGAAGTCTGGCTCAAGGCAAACAACCGTTACCGCCTGTTTACCCGCTATAATTTCTGCGACGCCGATGCCATCACGCAGGCCAATGACGACGATGGCGGCAACACCGATGCCGATACCGCAACCATCGGCAACACCGCCGATCTTGGCGTTTACCACGTCACGCGCGACGACCTTTCCCCCAACAGCCCGCACCACCTTGAAATCGCTCTGACACCGTTAACATCGGGCACGCCCGAGGATATCGAGGAACAGGCTCAAACCGGCCAACCCGCCCTTCGCGGCAATTGCGAGGGCACGGGCGGCATCGCGCTTGAAAACGATGATATCGAACCGGTCTATATGCTGATCGATACCGCCCTTCGCGCCGGTCAGGCACAGGTGCCCGTCCACGTATTTGAAAAACGCCAGAACATGGATGATGCCGTAACCCTGACCGAAGACGCCTTTGCCAGCGTCCCGGCACCGGGGCTTTATGACGTTTACGCCGCGTTTGAGCGCACCCGCATCCCCCCCGAAGTCCAGAAAACCGATGGCCGCTATCAGGTGAACTAGGAAATGCCATGCAGGCGGTCAAAACCTGCCTGCACCTCGGCGACAATCGCCGGATCACGGTCGCGCCAGTATCGCGGATCATTCATTTTGGCCCGGATATCTTGGCGCAGATCACCCGTCGCATCGCCTCTTGATCCCGCCGCCAATCCGGGTTCGGTCCCGCCACTCATCAACCGGTGAATGCTGCGCACCCCGTCTGCCGTCTGGCACAGAACCTCAAACGCCGCCTCGGGCAGGTTTTCGCGCCCCCATTTTTCAATCCGGGGGGCGATCCGCTTCCAGTTCTCCTCCCCGCCAAATTCCGCCGCCAGGGCCGCCCGATCCGTGGCACGTTTGCCTGCGACCTCGACCTCGCCAATTAACGGCCCGATCACCTCGGCCGCGAGATCATAAACAAGCTGCGCCTGTGCGCCGGTAAATCCCGCCGCGTGCAACCGCGCATTTAACGCCGGATCAACCGCGCCCAACACGTCATCAACCGCAATCTGGTAGCCATCCGGCATTTCGGGAATGCTGGCCGGGTCAATGACCGCGATGGCTTCACCGGCCTCAACCTCACCTTCCGGCAAGACACCAGCATCGGAAACCACATCTTCCGCGCCACTTGCCACATCTTCCAACACCTCAGGCACGCCGCCCGCCGCATCAGCCGGGCGCAACAGATTATCCCCTGCCCCCTGCCCGGCTTCTGGCCCCATCGGGTTTTGCTCAATCGTCATGCTGCACTCTCCCCTCTCCGCGCAGCCTCTTCGCTGCCGGATTGCTGTTCATAAAAATACGATTTTTCCTGATTAACACTGCGCGGGGCAGCGAAGTCTGGACGGTCAGACAAATGACGCCGTCACTCCCTCGCGCCGCACACTCCCCATCGTCGATGCGGCACCAAGTCTGGATGCCTGCGTTGGCGGGCATGACGGTTGAAGGCAAAAGTCACTCCCCCTCCCCGTCACTCCCGCGCAGGCGGGAGTCCATCGCGCCGCATACGCCAAACTCACATCAAGCGCCCCACCTTCACAGGCACAAGCAGCGCCGAACCAAAAGCAGCAACGGGTAACCTCGCCCCTATCTGCCGTACCTTACTTTTACGCTGCCTTAAGCACCGCACCCTCTCCGCCAAAATCGCGGATGAGGCACCGCTGTCTGGATTCCCGCCTTCGCGGGAATGACGACAGGGACGAATAGTCGCGCCCAACCCTCTCCGTCACTCCCGCGAAGACGGGAGTCCTTCGCGCCACATGCACCAAACTCACATCAAGCACCACACCTTCAAAGGTACAGGCACAACAGAACCAACAACAGAAAAGGGGGCACCTCGCCCCCATCCGCTACGCCTTCGTTTACGCTGCCTCTTGCAAGCTACGACCAGCACCCGCGGCCTTAAGCACCGCACCCTCTCCACCAAAATCGCGGCGGCGGCACCGCTGTCTGGATTCCCGCCTTCGCGGGAATGACGACAGTGACGA
>CBIHMD010000403.1:0-3530 GCA_966210655.1 uncultured Thalassospira sp. | reverse complement strand
AATTTTTACTATTTCCCGTTCACGGAGTTTGTTAGCGTCAGCGGCAAATCAACAATCACAATCAGGGAATATGCCAATGGCATTGCATTTTGAACGCGCCGAACTGGCAGCCCGTCGTGCAAAAACGGTTGCCAGCCTCGAAGCTGCCGGGCTGGACGGCCTGCTGATGTTTCGTCAGGAAAGCATGTTCTATCTGACAGGGTATGACACGTTCGGTTATGTATTTTTTCAGTGCCTGTATCTGGGGGCCGATGGACGAGTTGCGCTGATTACCCGCGCGCCCGACCTGCGCCAGGCGCAGCACACATCCGACATCGACGATATTCGCATCTGGGTTGACGGTCCTGATGTCAATCCGGCCCTGCAATTGCGCGATATGCTGGCTGAATTTGGCTGTGGCGGCAAAAAGCTTGGTGTCGAATATGAAGCCTATGGCCTGACCGCTGCCAATGGCAAAAAACTTGATGCCGCACTTGACGGTTTCTGCACACTTACCGATGCATCCCGTCTGGTATCGGAACTGCGCGTTGTCAAAAGTCCGGCCGAACTGGATTATATCCGCACCGCCGCCAGCCTTGCCGACGATGCATGGGATGCCGCCCTTGAAACCGTTCATGCAGGTGCGTTTGAAGGTGATATTCTGGCCGCCATGCAAGGTGCCATTTTCAAAGGTGGCGGGGATTATCCCGGCAATGAATTCATCATTGGTGCCGGACGCGACGCATTGCTGTGCCGCTACTTCACGGGGCGCAAACACCTGGCCGACAGTGACCAGATCACGCTGGAATGGGCAGGTGCCTACCGCCATTATCATGCCGCGATGATGCGCACCATTCCTGTTGGCAAAGCGACATCACGCCACGTTGAAATGCACAAGGTGGCGACCGAGGCCATGGAGGCCTGTCGCGCGGCACTTAAACCGGGCGAACCAATCGGCGATGTTTTCGATGCCTATGCGCGCGTTTGCGATGCGGGCGGAATGCGGGCACACCGCCTGAATGCCTGCGGCTATTCGATGGGCACGACCTTTGCGCCGAACTGGATGGACTGGCCGATGTTCTATCACGGCAACCCGGTGATTGCCGAACCCGGCATGGTGTATTTCCTGCACATGATCCTGATGGATAGCGACAGCGGCATCGCCATGTGCCCCGGTCATTCGGTCATTGTCACCCAAACCGGCAACGAGGCAATTTCACGCCATCAGCTTGACCTCATTACCCGTTAAAACGAAACCATCCAAAGCTTGGTGTGCGTGGCTCCCTCTCAGAACGGGCACACCGGTCCGGTTTCAAACCCGAAGCGCCTTGCGCATGGCATCTGCAGTGTCCTGCGCAAGGTGATCTAGTTTCGCAATCCGGTCATGGATTGTACCGTCAAGTTCGCCGTCATAAAGCTCAAGCGCGCGGGCAGATGCCGCCAGCTTCACCGCCGCCAGGTTCGATGCCATTCCCTTGATCGTATGGGCCGCCACGCGCATACTTTCGCGGTCACCTTTGGCTATTGCCGCAATAATCTTTGCGCGTTCTTCCTGATAGGACGAAGGCAGCATATCGACCAGACGAGCCATATCGCCCGTACCCAACATAATGCTCATTTCATTGAAACGCGCCGTATCGATTAGCACTGATCTTTCTTCCGTTCGGGTAGCACTGTCTTGTGGCGGGGATGTGATGACAAGTTCGGCCCCGCTTTCCTCCCCGGTCTGAACCAGACTTCCCCCGATCAAGGTCGGCTGCCCGTTTGACCCGATCCCGACCCGTATCGAGGTCGGTTTTCCGGAGTCATCGACCACGTCGCGACCTTGGCCAACACGGTTGCGGTTTCGCAGGAAACGAAGAAGAACACTATAAAGCCTGCGCTCTTCGATCGGTTTTGTCATAACCTCGTCCATACCGGCGGCCAGAAAATCGCGATGCCGGTCATTGAATGCCTCCGCCGTTACGCAAATGATGGGTATGCGCCCCCCACGTGTCACCCGTTCAAGTTCGCGGATATGGCGGGTCGCCCCCTCGCCGTCCAGAACCGGCATGTGTGCATCCATCAGGATCGCATCATAACCGCCGCTCTGGAACGCATGCACAGCCTCTCGTCCGTTGGGAACGATATCGACCATCAGGCCATGACGTTGCAATAACCCGCCAATAACATTGGCATTGATTTCATTGTCCTCGGCAACAAGGACACGATACCCCGAAAGCACGCTGTCCCCGACGATAGCAACGGCATGCTGCCCAGAATCCCGATCATGTATATCGGCTTTTTGCGCCTCGAACGGCAGCCAGAAATCAAATCGCGTACCTTGTCCCTCGACACTTTCGACCCTGATCGTCCCGCCCATCAGTTCGATCAGGCTATGGGCAATCGAAAGTCCAAGCCCGGTTCCACCAAACTGCCGTGTCGTCGAATTGTCGCCCTGACTGAACGGGGCAAATATCTGCTCTCGCCGTTCAGGCGCGATGCCGATCCCTGTATCGATAACCGCGAAATGAAACAGCTCTTCCCCGTCTGGCGGTGCACGCATTTGTTCGGGTATATCCAGGCTGGATTTGACTTCAAGCCGCACCGACCCCTTGCGGGTAAATTTCACCGCATTGGATAGCAGGTTCCAGAGGATCTGGCGAAACCGGACCTCGTCCCCGACAAAAATGCGATCCGCCAGTGCAGCATCATCACATCGCAGTACAAGGTTCTTTTCCCGTGCCATATCACCGATTGCACGAAAAATGTCATATGTGATGTCAGAAGGATGAAACGGACGCTTTTCAAGTTCGACACGCCCGGCCTCAATCTTGCTCATATCGAGAATATCGTTCAAAAGCGCCATCAATGCCCGCCCCGAAGAAAGGATCGCGCCGACACGCTCCTTCTGGGCCGCGTCGAGATCGCTTTGCCGCAGCAGTTGCGCCATGCCCAGAACCCCGTTCAACGGTGTTCTGATTTCATGGCTCATCGTGGCAAGGAACTGGCTTTTCGCGGAACTTGCCTGAAATGACTGACGATAGTGATCACGCAATTCAAGCAGCATAAACAGCATCGCACAGGTATAGCTGAGCAACCTCGACGGAATGATAAAACGCGCAACCATATCGGCATTGTCCGGCCCAAAGGCAAACAGGGCCAGATGGTTGAAACATCCGATCAGAAATGCGACGGCCAGCAGGCATTCCGAAAGCCTGAACTGGAAATAGCATCGGACCATATACCCGGCCGCAGCCATGATCAGCATGATCATGGTCGGAAACAGGATAAGAGTGCTTATATTTTCCAATACACCGGTAAAGTCGCTTGAAAATTCCGGTACCAGCCAGATCAGAAAAACCTGAACGACAAGACCCACGGCAAAGATGCCCGGAACCGTTCCCCATGCCAGATCATTTCCCGGCCGGTTTTCCGATTTGTTTGCGACATGCCAACTCAGAACCAGAAAAGAAAACGACCCAAACCGCAAAACCAGAATCAACAATCCGGTAAAAGTCCCAAGCGCCTGTTCGCCTCCTATCACCGGGCGGGTTTCGAACAGTTTGGGC
>CBIHMD010000402.1:0-3553 GCA_966210655.1 uncultured Thalassospira sp. | reverse complement strand
GTATAAGTCCCTGTATAAGCTGCTTTTTCTTGACGACGCGACCAATGTCACCTACATCACGCCCACCAGATGGCCGGATGGCCGCCCCTGTTCTTCGGAACGGGGGAGGAAAGTCCGGGCTCCATGGAAATACGGTGCCAGTTAACGGCTGGCGGGGGCGACCCTAGGGAAAGTGCCACAGAAAGCAAACCACCTGATCGCGCAAGCCATCAGGAAAGGGTGAAAGGGTGCGGTAAGAGCGCACCGGTCCTTCAGCAATGCGGGACGCATGGTAAACCCCACCGGGAGCAAAACCTAATAGGAATGGTCGGCCGGATGCTTTTGCATTGTCGGCAGGCGGGTTTCCGCGCCACCATTCGGGTTGGTTGCAGGAGGCGTCCGGCGACGGGCGTCCCAGATGAATGGCCATCCAGTGCGGTTCGCCGCATGGACAGAACCCGGCTTACAGGCCATCTGGTTATTTCTTTTCGGATGCCGATAACAGATCGGCGGGGACCTGCCCCGCCGTCAAATGCGTAATCGCGCGATCCGCCTTATCCGCGTTCCGCGATGGATTGCGCGAAATAATTATCGGCATCTTCCTGGGTGCCGACGTCAAAACTCGCTGCCGTCTGATCCTTGATGATCTTGCCAAGGGTCGGCATCACCTTGCGGTCCACCTGGCTCTCGATGCTCCAAAGCCTGGAGCGCATCAGCGATTTCGCACAATGCAGGAACGCTTCCTTGACCCGGATTTTGATCACCGTGATCGGCGGGCGCGGCGTATCGGCAAAATGCGCCAGCAATTCCGGGTCATTATGGATTTCCGCCGTGCCATTCACACGCAGCGTATCGTTGAAGCCGGGCACGAAAAACAGCATCCCGACATTTGGATTTTCAATGATGTTCGATAACGTATCGACACGGTTATTACCCGGACGATCCGGCATCAGAAGCGTGTTGTCATCAAGCACCTTGATAAAGCCCGGCCCGTCGCCGCGCGGGCTGACATCGCCATTGCCCTTGGCATCGGCTGATGAAATCACCGCAAAGGGTGCCAGTTCGATGAAATGCCGACAATGCGGGTCAAGCTTCGGCAGCGCCTTTGAAACCGCCAGTTCCATTGGCATTCCATAAATCTCGCGCAGCTTTTCCGGGGTATCGATTTTCGTCATGGGGCATACCTTTTGCGGGAATCAGATGGGGAAACTGCGTCACCGTGAAACGCAAGTCAATCGCATTTCCCCCCGATCACCTGATCTGTCGTGCAAACCTTGGCAAACTCGCCATTCAGGCTCGCCAGCGCCACATCATGCACAAGATCGGCATCAAAAACCCGCCCGTCGGGCAATTTCCGTTCAAACGCAAAGCAGGCATCGCTGACAATCGTCACCTCAAAGCCAAGGTTCGCCGCCATCCGCGTCGTGGTATTCACGCAATGATCGGTCGATATCCCGCACAGAACGACCTTTGAAATCCCGCGTGCGCGCAAATCGGCCTCAAGAGCCGTCTCGATAAAGGCCGAATTGACCTGCTTGCCATAAACCGCCTCGCCATCCATTGGCGTCGCAAACTCAATGAATTGATGCCCCGGATGATCGGGATAAAGCCGCGATGTCGGCGTGGTTGAGTCGTGATGCACGTGAATGACCGGTGCGCCCTCTACCCGCCAATGCGCCAGAAGCATCGCGCCATTGGCCTCGGCCTCCGGGTTGTTGCGCTGCCCCCAATAATCAAGGTCGGCAAAGCCCTGCTGCCAGTCGATCATGATCAGGGCGGTGTTTTCGATCTCGGTCATTCTCAATCTCTCCGGCGTGTTTGAATGTTGTGCCTAGATTATCCGATCATCAAATGGCATAAATGACAACAACCCCTCATTTCAGGACAAACCCCTTGATGCCCCGGCGACCCAATCCGACCCGCCTCATCGTTTTCATCCTCACCCCGCAAACCGTGATGCTCGATGTCACAGGCCCCTTACAGGCCTTTCACGAGGCCCGCGACCCGGCAGATGGCACACACGGCACCCCGCTTTATCGCACCATATTGGCCTCAAGCCACGGCGGCCCGGTCATGACCGATACCGGTATCGCCCTTGATACCGTCGCCCTTGCCGATCTTGATCCGGGTGAAATCCACACCCTGATCGCCGCCGGCTCCGATGAAATGCTTGATGCGCTGGGCGATGCCAATCTGATCGGCTGGCTTGAAAAATACCGGGGTAAAATCACCCGCATCGGCTCGGTCTGTATCGGGGCGTTTATTCTCGGTGCCGCCGGGATGCTTGATGATCGCGCCTGTGTCACCCACTGGCGCTGGTGCGACCGTCTGCAAACCATGTTCCCGCAAAGCCGCGTCGCCCCCGATCCGATCTTTGTCCGCGATGGCCCCGTCTGGACATCGGCCGGGGTAACAACCGGGATTGATATGGCGGTCGCGATGATCGAACAGGATCTTGGCCGGAACGCGGCCTTGGCCGTTGCGCGCAGCCTGATCGTGTTTATCCGTCGCCCCGGCGGCCAGTCACAATTCAGCCTGCCGCTTGAACATCAGGCCAATGACAGCACCGGGCGCTTTGATGATCTGCATGGCTGGATCGCGCAAAACCTTCAAATCCGCCTTTCGGTCGAAGACCTCGCCGAACAAACGGGCATGAGCCCGCGCAACTTTTCGCGCACCTACAAAACCGCCACCGGCCTAAGCCCGGCGCGCGCAGTCGAACTGATGCGCCTCGAAGCCGCCAGAACCGCCCTTGAACAAACCGAAAAACGCATAAGCCAGATCGCAATCACCTGTGGCTTTGGCGATGACGAACGCATGCGCCGCTGCTTCGTCAAACATCTGGGTGTGGCGCCCAGCGACTACCGCGAACGGTTTAAAGCCACCACCTAAAGCCACCCCTTCCGCTTGAAATACCAAAGCGGAAGAACGGCCGACAGCACCATCAACCCAATCGCCAGCGGATAACCAAACTGCCAGTCGAGTTCCGGCATGACGTCAAAGTTCATGCCATAAATGCTGGCGATCAGGGTCGGCGGCAGAAATGCTGCGGCGGCGACCGAGAAAATCTTGATGATATTGTTCTGTTCCAGATTGATCATGCCCAGCGTCGCATCAAGCAGGAACGTCACCTTGTTCGCGATGAAATTGGCATGTTCGGTGATCGACACGATATCGCGCGAAATAGTTTTAAGCCGCGTCTTGGCATCCTTTTTAAGCCGCGTCTGCGTCGACAGAAACAGCCCCAGCCGATGCAGGTTCAGCAAACTGTCCTTGGCCTTGCCCGAAAGGTTCCCGGCCCGCCCGATGCGGCGCAGAACCGCCCGGTGATCCTGATCATGGGCCGGGTCATCGGGATTGGCAAAAACGATGTTCGATAACCCTTCAAGGTCGGCTGCCGCCTGTTCCATGATATCGGCCAGCCGGTCGACAATCTGTTCCAGCAACCCGAACAGAACCGCCTCGGCACTGGACGCCAGCGACGGGCTGCGATTGACCCGCCGGATAAAGGTCTTGAACGGCACCGGGTCGGCATAACGCAGCGTGATCAGGGTTTTCTTGACCAGGATAAAGG